>NZ_WVTE01000234.1:0-41148 GCF_009939605.1 Rhodococcus sp. YH1
CGACATCCTCGATCGCGCCGACGTCGGCCGCTCCACGTTCTACCACCACTTCCGCGACAAGGACGACCTGCTGGTGGTCAGCTGCACCGAATATGTGCAGCGGGCCGTCGAGGAACGCACTCGGGGACGGCAGACGCCGTGGGGACCGGTGCGCACCGTGTTCGACCTGTGCGAGCAGCACCCGCGGTTGTACGAGGCGCTGGCCGGCCGGCGCAGCGACGCCGTGCTCGTGCGCGCCACCACCCACATGGTCCACGAGGTCCTCGCCGGCCACCTGCGCGAACAGTGCGAGGCGGGGGAGGCGGAGTGCGATCCGGCGGTGCGGTTCCTCGCGTGGGGGATCGTCGGCCTGTTCGGTCCTGTCGCCGCGGGCGAGCTGACGGCCGCGCAGGCGTTCGCCACGTTCGAGGCCGCGGCGCGGCCGTGGCGTCTCTCGGACCCCGGGCCGGTCCGACCCGGGGGTCCGGCGGCGGTACCGCTCACCCCCACGGCGGCGGTGCCGCTCACCCCCACGGCGGCGGTGCCGCTCACCCCCACGGCGGCGCCATCACCTATCCGGGAATCTGGATCGTCACGCCCGGCAGGACCTCGATCTGCTGCGGCACCTGGATCTCCGGCGGCAGCTCCACCGGCGGCGCCGGGATCGTGATCGGCGGCAGCTCCGGCAGCTGCAGCTGGGGCAACTGCACGGGCGCCGGGACGTTGTTCGACGGGGCCGTCACCCCGGTGTCGACGGGCACGCCCGCCTGCCCGCCGATCGGCTCGGGCCACGGGAAGCTCTCGACCTCGGTGCCCTCGAGGGCACCGTCCATCGTGCCCTTCCAGATGTCCGACGGCAGCATCGAACCGTAGATCGACCCGCCCCAGCTGTTCGTGATCGCGGTGCCGTCCGGCGTGCCGACCCACACCGCGGTCGACAGCGACGGGGTGTACCCGACCATCCAGGCGTCCTTGTTCAGGCCGGTGTCACCGAGCTGGGTGGTCCCGGTCTTCGCCGCCGACGGCCGCCCGCCCGCGAGCGCGTGTCCGCGCGAGTACGCGGCGATCGGCTGCATCGCCTGCGTGACGTTGTCCGCGACGGCCGGGTCTAGGCGCTGCTCGCCCGGGGACGCGGGCCGGTCCAGCAGCACCTCGCCCTCCGCGTTGACGACCCGCTGCACGAAGTACGGCTGGTGGTAGGTCCCCGACGCGGCGAGCGTGGCGTACGCCGACGCCATGTCGATCACCCGCGACTGGTACTGGCCCAGCACGATGCCGCCCTCCGGCGCGCCGCCGTTGTGGCTGAGCGTGGGGCCCTCGATGCCGGGAATCTCGAGCGGGATGCCGGCCTCGTGGGCGGCGTCGGCGATCTTCTGCGGCCCGTCCTCCATGGCCAGCATCAGCCGGTAGAAGCTGGTGTTCAGCGACCGCTTCAGCGCCTCGGCGATGGTGCACACGCCGCACGACTCGCCCTCGACGTTGCCGATCTCGAGATTGCCGACGGTCAGCGGAGCGCTGCTGAACCGGGCGTTCAGGCCGATGCCGTCCTTCAGCGCCGCGACGAGGCCGAACACCTTGAACGCCGAGCCGGTCTGCACGGGTGCCTGCGCGAAGTCGAACCCGGCGCCCTCCTCGCCGCCGTAGTACGCCCGGACCGCGCCGGTGCGCGGATCGATCGACACGACGGCCGTGCGCAGGTTCGCCGGTTCGCCCTCGAGGGTCTCGCGAGCCGAGTCGATCGCCGCCTGCTGCGCCCGCGGATCGATCGTCGTCGTGATCTGCAGGCCCTCGGTGCTGAGTACCTGGCCGCTGATGCCCGCCGCCTCGAGCTCGCGGATCACCTGGGTGCGCAGCAGCCCCTCCGGCCCGCCGGCCTCGTTGGCCTGCGTCGCCTGCGCGGCCGGCACCGTCGGAGGGAACTCCTGGGCGTCGCGTTCGGCGGTGTCGAGCTCGCCCATCTCGACCATGCCGTCGAGGACGTACTTCCAGCGCGCCTCGATCGCCGGCCGGTTGAACTCGGGGTCGAGCGCCGACGGGGTCTGGATCACCCCGGCGAGCACAGCGCCCTCGGCCACCGACAGCTCCCCGACCGGCTTGCCGAAGTACGCCTGCGCGGCGGCGGCGATGCCGTAGGCGCCGCGGCCGAAGTAGATGGTGTTCAGGTACGACTGCAGGATCTCGTCCTTGGACCACTGCCTGGCCATCTTCGTCGAGATCACCAGCTCCCGCATCTTGCGGGTGACGGTCCGGTCGGCGCCGACGAGCACGTTCTTGACGTATTGCTGGGTGATGGTGGACCCGCCGCCGGCGGTTTCCTTGCCGAGCACGTTGTCGCGGGCCGCGCGAGCGAAGCCGCTGACCGAGAAGCCCGGGTTGCTGTAGAAGTTGCGGTCCTCGGCCGAGAGCACGGCGTTGCGCACGTGCTCCGGGATCTCCGCGAGGTCGACCTCGACACGGTTGCCCTCGGGTGGCACGATCCGGCTCAGCTCGGTGGTACCGTCCGCGGCGTAGACCGTCGCGACCTGATTGGTCCTCATGTCCGACGGGCGGGGCACGTCCGTCGACATGTACGCCACCGCGAACGCGAGCGCCGGCACGAGCACCAGAACGGCCACCACGGCGAGCGCGATGTTGCCGACGATGCGCCACCGCCGCGCTTTCGCAGCGGCGGTGGGCTTCCTGTGCTGGGGGTTCGACGGGGTCGTAGAACTCACACGTACCACTTTCTCGGAAAGATCCGGGTCCGACGAATGATCGCACCCTCTCGATCGCATGGTACGGAGTTCCGTCCCGATGTGACGGGTACCGCAGGCCGCGCGGACACCGCTCGGCCCGCGCGCCCCGGCGGAGAAACCGCCTCCGAGCTGCGGCGATACGGCACCCCTCAGGAGCCCGCGCGCCGCCAGGCCCGGAACGTCAGCCCCCACGCCGCCACGCACCCGAGCAGCACCAGCGACGGGACCACCCCGGGCGAGGCGGACAGCAGCTCGGCGACCGCACCGACCAGCGCCAGCAGCGTGACCATGGTCAGGAACCCGAGCAGCAGCTCGAGCCGCTGCCGGCGCGACGGCCGGCGGCTCACGACTTGACGCCGCCGGCGGTCAGGCCTGCGATGATGCGACGCTGGAAGATCAGCACCATCACCACCAGCGGCACCATCACCAGGGTGCCGCCCGCCATGATCGACGCATACGGCGTCACATACGGGTCGGTCCCGGTGAACCGGGCCATCGCCACGGTCACCGGGGCGGTCTTCTCGCTCGACAGCTGCGACATGAGCAGGAACTCGTTGACGGTCGCGATGAACGCGAGGATCGCGGTGGTGAACAGCGCCGGCGCCGCGAGCGGCAGCATGATCATCCGGAACGCCTGGCCCCGGCTGGCGCCGTCCATGCGGGCGGCCTCCTCGAGCTCCCAGGGCAGCTCGGAGAAGAACGAGGTCAGCGTGTAGATCGTCAGCGGCAGCACGAACGAGATGTTCGGGATGATCAGGGCCTTGTAGCTGCCGATCCAGCCGATGTCGGTGAACAGCTGGAACAGCGGCGTCACCAGCGCGACGACGGGGAACATCGACGCGCCGAGGATGATGCCGGTGACGAAGTACTTGCCGCGGAAGTCGAACCGGGACAGCGCGTAGGCGGTGAAGACACCGACCAGCAGCGCGATCGCGGTGGTGGCCCCGGCGATGATCACGCTGTTGAGCAGCGCCCGGGAGAAGTTGACCTTCGCGGACGGGTCCAGGGCGTCCGCGAAGTTCTGCAGCGTCGGGTTCGTCGGCCACGGCGTGGTGCTGAACGTGTCCGCCGGGTCGCGCAGCGCGGTGACGATCATCCAGTAGCACGGGGCCAGGCCCCACACGACGATGAGTGCGACGCCGGCGTAGGTGCCGATGCTGCCGCGCAGGGCCTTGCCGGTGCCCGGTCGGCTCATGCCGGGGTCCCCTTCCGCTGTTCTTCCTGCGTGCGCACCGCGTTGGCGCCGAGGAACCGGACCAGGACGAACGCCACCGCGAAGATGATGAGGAACGTGATCGTCGACAGGGCCGACGCGGAGTTCGCGCCCTGGCGCATCTGGTCGACCACCAGCACCGAGATGGTGGAGGTGGCCGGGTTGGAGCCCATCATGATGGCGGGCAGGTCGTACATGCGCAGCGCGTCCATCGTGCGGAACAGGATCGCGACCATGAGCGCCGGCTTCACCAGCGGCAGCGTGATCTGGGTGAACCGCTGCCAGGCGGACGCGCCGTCGACCTTGGCGGCCTCGTACACGTCCGACGGGATCATCTGCAGCCCGGCCAGGATGAGCAGCGCCATGAACGGCGCGGTCTTCCACACGTCGGCGACGATGATCGCGAACCGCGCGGGCCACGGGTCGGCCGTCCACAGGATCTCGGTGCCGAGGATCTGGTTGGCGATGCCGTCGTTGGCGAAGATGAAGAACCACAGCTTCGCGGTGACCGCGGTGGGGATCGCCCACGGCACCAGCACCGACGCGCGCAGCAGGCCGCGACCGCGGAACGACTTCGCCATCACCAGCGCCATCGCGAACCCGATGACCGTCTCCAGCGCCACCGTCACCACGGTGAAGAAGAAGGTGTTGCCCACCGAACCCCAGAACTGCGAGCCGAGGGTGCCCGGCGGGCACGGGATCGAGCCCGTCGCGGTGCCGCAGCTCTGCGTGATCCAGCGGACGTAGTTCTCGACGCCGACGAAGCCGCCGGTGACGAACCGGCCCGTCTCGGGATCGAGCTTCTTCGCGTCGCCGTGGAACGACATCCACACCGCCCGGCCGAGCGGATACAAGATGACGACGGCCAGCACGACCAGTGTCGGCGCGACGAACGCCCACACCGGTATCCGCCGGCGCGCCTTCACTGCCGCGGCCGGCGGCTCGGGGGGCTCGGGAGCCCGGTGCCGGCCGCCTCCACGGCCACGGTCGGGACCGATCACTGCGGTCCCGACCGTGGTGGTGGGCGACTGGTCCGCGGGCTCGACCTGCGGCTTCGCCATGTACTACTCCTGCATCAGTTGCCGGCGGTCTCGATGCCGGCCTTGGTGTCCGCGAGCGCCTGATCCACCGTCTTCTCACCGCGGATCGCCGCGTAGGCGTTGTCGCGGATGGCCTTGGAGACCTGCGAGTAGTACGGGGTGACCGGACGCGGCTGCGCGTTGGCCAGGGATTCCTTCAGCGTCGCGAAGTACGGGTACTGCTCGAGGATCTGCGGGTCGTCGTAGACCTCCTCGAGGACCGGCGCGCCACCGGCCTCGGCGTAGTAGGTCTGCGACTTGCGCGTCTGCATGAACTCGAGGAAGTCGCGGGCGGTCGCCGGCGCATCGGAGAACGCGCTGATGCCGACGTTGTAGCCGCCCAGGGTGGAGGCGCCGGGGCCGTCCACGCCCGGCAGCACCGCGATGCCGTAGCGGCCGGCGACCGACGAGGACTCACCGTCGGTGAAGAAGCCCGGCCAGGTGCGCATGAACAGGGCGCGGCCCTCGCCGAAGGCGTTCTGCGACTCGCCCTCGGTGTACGTCTGCGCGGCCTCGGGGATGGTCCCGTCCTTGAACGAGTCGACGACGAACTGCAGCCCCTCGGCGGTCTTGTCGTCGATGGCCGGGGTGGTGCCGTCCTCGGCGACGAAGCTGCCACCGTAGGCGTTGACGATCTCGGAGACGTTGACCGTCAGGCCCTCGTAGTTCTTGAACTGGCCGACGTAGCAGTCGATGCCCGCCTCCTGCGCCTTCGGGCACTGCTCCTTCAGCTCCGCCCACGTGGCGGGGGCCTTGTCGACCAGGTCGGTGCGGTAGTACAGGAACGCGCCGTTGGTGTTCTTCGGCGCCGCGTACAGGGTGCCGTTGTAGGTGGCGGAGTCGACCGTGGCGGGCAGCAGGCCGCCGGTCTCGATCGCGTAGTCACCCTCGAGCGGCCGCAGCCAGCCGTTGGCCGCGAACTCGGCGGTGTTGGTGACGTCCACGGCGATGAGGTCGTACTCGTCGCTCTGGGCCTGCATGCGCTGGGTGATGTCGTCGCGCTGCTGGTCCGCTTCCTTGCCCAGCGGCTTGAAGGTGACCTGCTCGTCCGGGTGCTCCGCGTTCCAGTCGGCGATGATGCTCTCGAGCGCCGTGTTCAGCGGATCCTGACCCTCGACGATCGTGATGGGGCCGCGGCCCTCACCGCCGGCGGCGGTGCCCCCTTCGCTGCCCGAGTCCGAGCCGCCGTCGGAGGAACAGGCCGTGAGCACCAGCAGCGACGCGGCGGACGCCGCGACCGCCGCGCGGCGCATCGCCTTCGAGTTCAGAATCATGAATGACTCCCCGTTGAGATCGTGAGAAAAGCCTCGTCGGCGGCACCCGGCCACCGACATCGGCCCTTACTCTGGCATGGAGGGCACCGGAGTGCAGGGATTCCGCGCGACCTTGATCGGTTCCGTGTCGTGCCCTGCCGCTCGGCTCAGCCCAGGCGCCGGCCGTCGGACGTGGTGAAGACGTGCACCTGGTCCGGGTCGAACCGCAGGTGCACCCGCTCGCCCTTGTGGGGCGGATTGCGCCAGTCCCCGCGCGCGACGACCTGCTGCGGGCGGCCGGCGATCTGGGCGCGGCCGTAGATGTAGGCGTCGGAGCCGAGTTCCTCGACGACGTCGACGTCCATCCCCAGGCCGTCGGGCGCGATCTCGAAATGCTCGGGACGGATGCCGACCACCACCTCCGACTCGGTGACCCGGCCGACGACGTCGCGCGGCACCTGCACGGCGGTGTCGCCGAGCATCACCCCGCGGTCGAAGACCGGCAGCCTGAACAGGTTCATCGCCGGCGAGCCCATGAATCCGGCGACGAACACGTTGGCGGGCTTGTTGTAGAGCACGCGCGGCGACGCGCACTGCTGCAGAATCCCCTTGTCGAGCACGGCGACGCGGTCGCCCATCGTCATGGCCTCCACCTGATCGTGCGTGACGTAGACGGTGGTGGTGCCGAGGCGGCGCTGCAGCTGCGCGATCTGGGTGCGGGTCTGCACGCGCAGCTTGGCGTCGAGGTTGGACAGCGGCTCGTCCATCAGGAACACCTGCGGCTGGCGGACGATGGCGCGGCCCATGGCGACACGCTGCCGCTGCCCACCGGACAGCGCCTTGGGCTTGCGGTCGAGGTACTGCTCGAGGTCGAGCATCTTCGCGACCTCCTCGACCCGCGCGCGGATCTCCGCCTTCGGTGTCTTGGCGAGCTTGAGGGCGAAGCCCATGTTCTCGGCGACGGACATGTGCGGGTAGAGGGCGTAGTTCTGGAACACCATCGCGATGTCCCGGTCCTTGGGCTCCTGCGCCGTGACGTCGCGGCCGCCGATGAGGATGCGTCCGCTGTGCACCTGTTCGAGTCCCGCGAGCATCCGCAGGGAGGTGGACTTGCCGCAGCCGGACGGGCCGACCAGGACGAGGAACTCGCCGTCCTCGATCTCCAGGTTCAACGCGTCGACGGCAGGCGTGGTCGACCCGGGGAACAGACAGGTCGCGTGGTCGAAGGTCACTGGGGCCATGGCAGGAGAATAGGCGACCCCGTCGCCGTGGTGTCCTTTCGGATCACCACGGGTCCGAAAGGGCACCACGGCGTAGCCTGCCTGGGTGAGTTCGGAGAAGATGCTGACCCGCATCGGTGGCCTGCTCCGTCAGGCGGAATCCACCGACAACCCCCACGAGGCCGACGCGTTCCTCGCCGCCGCGCAGCGGCTGGCCACGGCGGCGTCGGTGGATCTGGCGGTGGCGCGTGCCCACACGGCGGGCCGGGAGCGCCGGGCCACCCCCGTGCAGCGCCTGATCACCATCGGCGAGGCCGGCCGGAAGGGGTTGCGGACGTACGCGCAGCTGTTCCTGGCGATCGCCGCCGCCAACGACGTCCAGTGCGACATCACCACGACGTCGACGGTGATCTACGCCTACGGCTTCGCCTCCGACATCGACGTGTGCGAGGCGCTGTACTCCTCGCTGCTGGTGCAGATGGTCCGCGCCTCCGACGCGTACCTGCGCTCGGGCACCTACAAGGAGGAGACGACGGTGCGCACGGTGGTCGAGACCCGCGGGGGACGGCGGGTGCGGACCCGGGTGCGCCGGCCCGTCGCGGCCGTCACCGCGCGGCTGAACTTCCAGTCGGCGTTCGCGGCGCGGATCGGCCGGCGGCTCGCGGAGGCGAAGCAGGACGCGGAGCAGGAGGCGGCGGCCGCCGCACCGGGCACGGCCCTGGCACTGCGGGACAAGCAGATCGAGCTGCGAGACTTCTACCGCAGCACGTCCGAGGCGCGCGGCAGCTGGCGCGGGCCGGGGGTGGGGGTGGGGCACTCGTCCGACGCCCGTCGTGCGGGGGACCGGGCGGGACGGCAGGCGCGCCTGGGTACGGCGCCGGAACTGCCGGTCCCGGCCCGGCGGTTGCCGCGGTGACCCGGCTGCGCGACACCCAGAGGACCGCCGTCTACGAGGCGGAGTCCTTGGTACGCAAGATGTTCGACCGCGCCGACGAGCGCGGACTCCGGGTGGTGGAGCTGGCCGGGTCGCAGGTGACCCTGCCGGTGGAGCGGCGCTTCGCCTCCATCGATTCCGTCCAGGCGTACGTGGACTCGGTGCTGGCGCTGAACTGGGTGCGGGCGCGCTGGCCGCGGGCGTCGGTGCGGGTGCGCGTCCGGGCACGCGCCGGCCATGCCGCCGCTCACTACGAAAGCGATTGCGCCACAATCGCGCTCCCGGAGCACCGCGCGAACACCGCGTGGGCGTTCCGCGAGCTGGTGGTGCTGCACGAGCTGGCGCACCATCTGGATGCGTCCGATCCGGACGATCCGGCGGAGCCGCCGCACGGGCCCGCGTTCGTCGACCGGTTCCTGACCCTGGTCGGCGAGATCATCGGGCCCGAGGCGGCGTTCGCCCTGCGCGCCTGCGGCTTCGCCGCCTGCGAATGACACCCGCCGGCGGCGCGCCGGGAGGCTCAGCGGAGATCGGAACGATGTGACCTGTTCTTGAATCGCCCTTGGGCATTCCTTACCGCGTGGGTGAGGTTGTCGCCGAACCGCTTGACGCGCCCGGAGACCTGGCCGCGCCTGCCCACGCTCTGCAGGTTCTTGTTTCCGGTCCGCTTGCCCAGGTTGTACCGGGTCTTGCCGACCACTTCCTCAGCCTTGTGCATCACCTTGTTGGCGAGGTGAGCCATGGTGCCCTCCTTAGCATTTCTGCGGGGACGGAGCCGCGCCCCGTCGAGGGTTGTCATACCCCGGGGCGCCGCCGGGAAACACCTCCGGGACATACCGATCGGTCCTTTATCACACCCGGATTGTGACGCATGCGCATTCCTGTTGATCGTCAGCGAAGCGATGTTTGAAATGCGTAGTGTGGGCTACACCACATCCGAACCGCACCGCGGGCCCGCCGCACCGGACCAGACACCGTGCGCAGCCGGGAACCTGCCCGCAACCGCGGCCACTTGCAGGCGAAGGAGAATGGTCATGAAAGGTGGGGCACGCGTCGCCGCCGGGGTGAGTATCGGGTACTTCCTCGGTCGCACGCACAAGATGCGGCTGGCGTTGATGCTCGCGGGGGCAGGCCTGACGGGACGCCTGCCCAGCAACCCGCAGGACATCCTCAAGCGTGGGGCCTCGATGGTCGGGTCCTCACCGGAACTCGTCAAGATCACCGATTCGGTTCGTGGCGAACTGATGAGCGCCGCCCGCGCAGCCGCGGTCACCGCCGCGAGCAACCGGATCGATTCGCTCAACGATCGGCTCCAGCAGCGCGCCGCCGGACGTTCCAAGGCTGCCGAGGAGGAGCCGGAGGAAGAGGAGTACGCCGGCGAGGAGCCCGAAGACGAGTACGCCGAAGGCGAATACGAGGAGGAGCCGGGCGAGGAGTCCGCCGAAGAGGAGGAGTACCCGGAGGAGGAAGCCGAAGAGGAGGAAGCCCCGGAGGAGGAAGCCCCGGAGGAGGAAGAGGGCGCTCCGGAAGAGGCCGAGGAAGCCGAGGAGGAGGCCCCGAAGCCCGCGCGGCGGCGGCCGGCCGCCCGACGGCGCACCTCGGAATCCGCGAGCCGTCCCAAGGCATCCCGGGCCAAGTCGAAGCCACAGGAACCGGAGGAGTCCGGCGACGAGGGCGAGGAGCCGTCGAAGCCCCGGCGACGCAGCACCCGCGCTGAGACACCCTCCACCGGACGCGCTCCGGTCCGGCGCACGAGGAAGTGAGTCCGATGACGCGATCACTCGGAGACGCCACCCGCCGGCTGGGCAAGACCGCCACGGAGACCGTCGGCAAGGCCGGCAAGACCGCCGCCGGCACCGCGGGACAGGCCGGTAAGACGGCCACCGGGGCGGCCGGAAGCGCCGGCAAGGCGGTGCAGGACCTCTCACCCACCAAGCACCTGCAGAAGTCGCTGCAAGGTCTGGCCGGGACGTTTGCCGAGCGTGCCCTGTCGACGGTCTCCGACAAGGTGACCGGGACTGCTGGGCGCCTCAACGACTATGCCGAGGGCGGGGGCGGCAACCTGATGAGCGCCTTGACCGGCGGCCAGAAGTCCGCGGAGGGCGAGTCGTCGGTCAAGTCCGCCATGAGCACCGGCCTGGAGAACATCAAGCAGACCGCCAAGGACAAGTTCGAGGGCGTCAAGGAATCCCTCGGCGGAGGCGGCAAAGGCAAGGGCGCCGGCGGCAAGAAGATCAAGCTCACCAATATCGTCGAGCAGATCGACGTCGGCGTCCCGATCGAACTTGCCTACGACATGTGGACCCAGTTCGCGGACTGGCCGAAGTTCATGAAGAAGGTCGAGCAGGTCGAGCAGGCCTCGGACGAGAAGCTGCAGTGGACCGGCAAGGTGTTCTGGTCCCGGCGCAACTGGGAGTCGACGATCCTCGAACAGGTTCCGTTCGATCGGATCGTGTGGCGCTCGAAGGGCGCCAAGGGCTACATCGACGGGGCGGTGACCTTCCACGAGATCACCGACAACCTGACCCGCATCATCATGGTGCTCGAGTACCACCCCAAGGGGCTGTTCGAGAAGACGGCCAACCTGTGGCGAGCCGTGGGACGACGAGCACGACTGGAGCTCAAGCACTTCGAACGCCATGTGATGACCGAGGCCGTCCTGCACGCCGAGGACATCCAGGGCTGGCACGGCGAGATCCGCGACAGCGAGGTCGTCAAGGACGACGAGACCGCCCGGCGCGAAGAGGAGGAACAGGAGCAGGAGGACCAGGAGCAGGACGTCGGGGACGAAGGCGCCGAGGACGAACTCCCCGAGGATCAGGACGAGGAAGACGAAGGCCTGCAGGACGAGGAGGACGAGGAGCCGGAGGAGGAAGACGAAGGCCTGCAGGACGAGGAGGACGAGGAGCCGGAGGAGGAAGACGAGGAGCCCGAGGAGGAACCGGCACCCTCACGGCGACGGCGCGCGGCCACCCGTAAGGGTGGCAGGCAAGGAGCACGCACATGACGATCCAACCCGCCGGCGGCGGGGGCGGCGGAGGTGGTGGCGGCGGCACGATGGCCCGCCCCAACTCCTCCGGTCTGGCCGACGTCATCGACACCATCCTGGACAAGGGACTCGTCATCGACGCGTTCGTGCGGGTGTCGCTGGTGGGCATCGAACTGCTGACCATCGACGCACGCATCGTGGTGGCCAGTGTCGACACCTATCTGCGGTTCGCCGAGGCGGTGAACCGGCTCGAGATCTCGCAGAACGAACCGAAGGGCCTGCCCGACCTAGTCGGTGACATCACCCAGGGCGGGGCGAAGCACAAGACCAAGGGCGCGCTCGAGGCCGCGGGCGAGAAGGTCATGGACTTCCTCGGCGACGTGGAAGACAAGCGGCAGACGGCCAGCCGACCGAAGAGAAGGGGGGATTGATGTCCACCGATCAGGCCGCAGAGGCACCCGAGAGCGAAGGCGGGCAGAGCACCGCGATGTACGTCTACGGCATCGTGCCGGCCGACGTGGAGCCCGAGGAGCACGCGAAGGGCGTGGGGAAGCCCCAGAGCGACGTCGCGGTGGTGCGCCACGGCGACATCGCCGCACTGGTCAGCGAGATCTCGGTCGACCGGCCGCTCGGCACGCCCGACGATCTGAAGGCACACGCGGAACTGCTGGACGGTTCCGCGGCCGTCGCGCCCGTGCTACCGCTGCGGTTCGGGGCGGTGATGACGGATGCGGAGGCGGTGGAGCGGGAGCTGCTCGAGGAGAACCACGACGAGCTGAAGGCAGCACTGGACGAACTCGAGGGGCGTGCGCAGTTCGTGATCAAGGGCCGCTACGTCGAGAACGCGGTCCTGCGCGAGGTGCTCGACGAGAACTCCGAGGCCGCCCGGCTGCGCGACGAGATCCGCGACAAGTCGGAGGACGCCACCCGCGACGCCCGCATGGCTCTCGGGGAGATCATCAGCCAGGCGATCGAGTCCAAACGCGCCGAGGACACCCGCCGGGTGATCGACGCCCTCGAGGCCCTCGAACCGATGGTCAACGAGCGCCAGCCCACCCACGAGGAGGACGCGGCCCACGTCGCCGTCCTCGTCGAACTCGACCGTCAGGGCGAGCTCGAAGAGGCGGTGGGTTCGCTCGCGCACGAGTGGGACGGCCGGGTCGAGATGACGCTGCTGGGCCCGATGGCGGCGTACGACTTCGTGATGAAGCGGGAACCGGAGGGCTGACACATGGGACTGATCTCGTCCATCCTCTTGTTGCCGCTCGCCCCGGTCAGAGGCGTGCTCTGGCTCGGCGAAGTCATCCAGGACCAGGTCGAGCAGACACTCCACGACCCGGCGACCATTCGGAGGGAACTCGAGGAGATCGACGAGGCGGCGGCGGCCGGTCGACTGTCGGAGGACGAGAAGGAGAAGGCACAGCAGGCGGTCCTCGACCGCATGATCCGGCCTGGCGGCGGTACGGCACCCGCCGGGGGGAGTGAGAACCTGTGAGCGGCAGGGCGACGCCCGAGGATTCCGACGACGTCCACGACGACGACCAGCCGCCGCCCCTGACGGCAGGCGAGGCCGCCGCGGCCGCCCTCGAGCACCTCGTGGAGCTGACCTCGAAGGAGCCCCAGGGGGCCACCTCGGTGGAGCCGGCCGATCACGGCTGGACCGTGGAGATCGAGGTGCTCGAGGATCGGCGCATCCCGTCGTCGGCGGACATGCTGGCCCTCTACGAGGTGGAGATCGACCTGGACGGAAACCTGCTGGCATACCGCCGAACCAAGCGCTACGGCCGCGGCAGCAGCGACATCGGCGAAAGGGACCGGCGATGACCGTGATGGGGGGCAGCTCGTCGCCGCAGCCGTCCGGGGGCGGTCACCAGTCGACGAACCTCGGCGACATCCTCGAGCGGGTCCTCGACAAGGGCCTGGTGATCGCCGGCGACATCCAGGTCAATCTGCTCGACATCGAGTTGCTCACCATCAAACTGCGGTTGGTGATCGCCTCCCTCGAGACGGCGAAGGCCGTGGGCATCGACTGGTGGGAGTCGGATCCGTGGCTCAGCAGCAAGGCCCGCAACCGCGAGATCGATCGGGAGGACGACAAGCTGGAACTCGAGAACCGGCGGCTGCGCGAGCGGATCGCCGAACTCGAGTCCGGGCAGGGCCGCCGCGAGGCCGTCGAGAGCGCTCGTGTGGAAGAGGAGGATCGTGACTGACGGAACCGGAGCGTGGTTGTACGCCGTGACGGACGACGGGCTCGCCGAGGAGGACCTCGGCGGGCTCACCGGCGTCGCAGGGGAAGCGGTGCGCGCCGTGACCGCCGGGGGCCACTCCGCCGTCGTGGGTTCGGTGCCGCTCGAGGTGTTCGGGGAGGAGCCGTTGCGGCACAACCTCGAGGACCTGCAGTGGCTCGAGGCGACGGCCCGGGCGCACGACGCCGTGGTGTCCGCCCTCGTGCGGCGGGGTGCGGTGATCCCGCTGCGCCTGGCCACCGTCTATCTCGACGACGCCCGCGTGCGCGATCTGCTGGACGAGCGGCGTGCGGACTTCGAGTCGGCGCTGGCCCTGGTGACCGGCCGCACGGAGTGGGGGGTCAAGGCGTACGGCGACCGGCGGGCCCTCGCCGACGCGGTGGCGGAGGCGCAGATCGCGGGCAGCGCCAAGGGCTCCGGCACCGCCTACCTGCTCCGTCGCCGCGCCCAGCTGTCGGCGCAGGAGTCCGTCGAGCGCGACGCCGCGGCCCGCGCCGACGAGATCCACTCCCGGTTGGTGCGGCAGGCCGCCGCCGGCCGGCGTCAGGCCGCGACGGATCCGGCGCTGAGCGGCCGGCGGGACTGGATGGTGCTCAACGGCACCTATCTGGTGGACGACGACCGCGCGGACGAGTTCGCGGCGACGGTCGAGGAACTCGGCAAGGAGTTTCCCGGGATCCGGCTCGAGCTGACCGGGCCGTGGCCGCCGTATTCGTTCGCCGGTGTGGAGCGGACATCCACATGAATCACGTCAGCGAGAGCGCCGACGGCGAGCGCCGCATCGCCCTCATCGACCTCCTGGACCGGGTGCTCGCCGGCGGGGTCGTCATCACCGGCGACATCAAGCTGTCCATCGCGGACGTCGACATGGTGCAGATCTCGCTGCGTGCCCTGATCTCGTCCGTCAGCACGCTGTCGGCAACCGGGATCGAACCGCCCGTCCCTCGCGACGCCCTGGAGGCGCCGGATGAGTGAATTCGACGGCATTTCACCGCGTATCGACTCGGATCCCGAGTCGGTCGAGCGTGGGCTGGTCACGCTCGTCCTCACCCTCGTGGAGTTGCTGCGGCAGCTGATGGAGCGGCAGGCGCTGCGGCGCGTGGACGAGGGGGACCTGAGCGACGAGCAGATCGAGCGCATCGGCACCACCCTCATGCTGCTCGAGGAACGCATGGGGGAGTTGCGTGACCACTTCGGGCTCACCCCCGAGGATCTCAACATCGACCTCGGACCGCTGGGGACGCTGCTGCCCCGGGAGTGAGCCCGCGCCGCTCACATGCCGGCGACCTCGATGCGGTCGTGGTCCGCGACGGCCCCGGCGAGGATCCGCACGTGATCCTCCACGGTGCCGAGCGTGTGCTCGATCGCGGTCAGCCGGCTCACGTAGTGGCCGACCGGGTATTCGGCGGTGATGCCGATACCGCCGTGCATCTGGATCGCCTCCTGCCCGACCTTCCGTGCCGACCGGCCCACCTGCAGCTTGGCCCGCGACGCGATGGTCGGGTCGACGATGCCGTCGGCGAGGGCCATGGTGGCGTACAGGCTCATGCTCGACGCCAGTTCGAGCAGCACGTACATGTCGGCCGCGCGGTGGGTCAGGGCCTGGAAGCGGGCGAGGGGGGCGCCGAACTGCTTGCGCTGCTTGAGGTAATCGGTCGTCAGGCGCAGCGTCTCGGCCAGCGCACCGACCGCCTCCGCGCACAGGGCGGCCTGAGCCCGTACCTGGGCGGCGGTGATCGCCGCCGTGGCGTCCACGGCCTCGCCGAGCGGCACGGCAGCGGCCGAGTCGAGGACGAGTTGCGCGGCGCGGCGCTCGTCGTGGGTGCCGTACGCGGTGCGGGTGACGCCGGCCGGGTCGGCGTCGACGAGGAACAGCCCGACACCGCCCTGGGGAAGACGGGCGGACACGACGAACGTCTCGGCGCAATCCCCGTGCAGCACAGGGTTCTTGCGGCCGGTGAGGGCCCAGGTGTCGCCGGTGCGGGCGGCGGTCGTGGCGACCTCGGTGGCGGGCCACCGGCTGCCGGGCTCGTCGTGGGCGAACGCGAGCAGCAGCGCGCCCTCGGACAGCCGCGGCAGGAGGTCCGCGCGCTGCTCGTCGGTGCCGACCTCGGCGACGAGGCCGCCCGGCAGGAACACCGCATTCAGCAGCGGTTCGGGGGCCAGCGCTCGGCCGATCTCGCCCATGACGGCCATGACCTCCACCGGTCCGGCGCCCATTCCGCCGTGCTCCTCGGCGAACGGCAGGCCGAGCACGCCGAGTTCGGCGAGCTGGCGCCACACGTCATCGCTCCAGCCGCGGTCGGTGTCGGCGACCTTGTTACGGGTCTCGGTGTCGTAGGTGCCCGAGAGCACGTCACGGACGGTCTTGCGGAGCAGGTCCTGTTCGGTATCGAGTTCGAAGTTCATGACAGTGGCTCACAATCCGAGGATGGAGGAGGCAATGATCGAGCGCTGCACCTCGCTCGACCCGCCGTAGATGGACACCTTGCGGTAGTTCAGGTAGGTCGGGGCGGTGTGCTGCGCCCACTCCGGCGAGTCGATGCCCGCGGCGCCGACGGGCAGCGAGTCGGGTCCGGCGATGTCGGTGAGCAGTTCGGTGACCGCCTGCTGCAGCTCCGAGCCGCGCAGCTTCAGCAGCGACGACGCCGGATTGGGCTTGCCGTCGGCGGACCCGGCGACCACCCGCAGCTGCGTGAGCTCGAGCGTGAGCAGTTCGTTCTCGAGCTCGGCGAGGCGCGCGGCGAACAGCGGGTCGTCGATCAGGGTGCCGGATCCGGTCCGGGTCTGCGCGGCGAGCTGCTTGGCGCGGGCGAGCCGCACCTTGGTGGCGCCGACACGGGCGATGCCGGTGCGTTCGTTGCCGAGCAGGAACTTCGCGTAGCTCCAGCCCGCGTTCTCCTCGCCGACCAGGTTCTCGGCGGGGACGCGCACGTTCTCGAAGAAGACCTCGTTGACCTCGTAGCTGCCGTCGACGAGCTTGATCGGGCGGACGGTCACGCCGGGCGTGGTCATGTCGATGAGCAGCATCGAGATGCCGGCCTGCTTCTTCGGCGCATCCGGGTCGGTGCGCACCAGGCAGAAGATCCAGTCGGCGTGCTGGGCGAGGGTGGTCCACGTCTTCTGGCCGTTGACGATGTAGTCGTCGCCGTCGCGCACCGCGCGGGTCTTGAGTGAGGCCAGGTCGGAGCCGGCCTCGGGCTCCGAGAATCCCTGGCACCACCAGATGTCGAGGTTCGCGGTGGCGGGCAGGAAGCGCTCCTTCATCTCCTGCGAGCCGAACTGCGCGATCACGGGACCGATCATGGACGCGTTGAACGGCAGCGGATCGGGCACCGAGGCGAGCTGCATCTCGTTGAGCCAGATGTTTCGCTGCACGGGAGTCCAGTCCTTGCCGCCCCACTCGACGGGCCAGTTCGGCACCGCCAGACCCTTGGCGTTGAGGATCTGCTGGCTCCGGACGACCTCGTCGCGGTCCAGGTGCCGGCCGGCAGCCACTTTCTCTCGGATCTCGGCGGGGAACTCGGTGGTGAAGAACGTGCGCAGTTCGTCGCGGAACGCGAGCTCTTCGTCGGTGAGCTTCAGGTTCATGGGGGCCTTCCGTCACGGTTGTGCCTGTGCGAGCGCAGCATGGAACCACGGCCCGATCCCGTTTTCACGCTGCATGATTCGCGGAGGGATGGGGGCTCGTTCGCCCTGGTGCTGCGTACACCCGTACTGTAACTTGACACTGTTAGGTTGTCCAGGCCGACCCCGGGACCGACCCCCGGACCGACGCCGAGGAAGGAGCGCCGATGGCACGACCCCGTACCCCGCTGCTCAGCCGCCCGCTCATCCGCGAGACCGCCCTGCGCCTCGTCGACGCGCACGGACTCGACGAACTGTCCATGCGCAAGATCGCCGCCGAGCTCCATGTCAGCGCGCCGTCGCTGTACAGCCACTACTCGAACAAGGACGAGCTGCTCGACGACATCGCCGACCAGGTCGGCGAGTCCGTCGATATCAGCGGGTTCGACACCGACGACTGGCAGGAGGCGCTGCGCGTCTGGGCGAGGTCCTACCGCGCCGCCCTCGCCGAGCACCCGAACCTCGTACCGTTCCTCGCGCGCAGCCCGGGCCGGCGCGAGGTCGCGCTCGATCAGGCCAACGCCGTGCACGGCGGCCTGACCCGGGCCGGGTGGCCGCCACGGACCGCGACCCTGATCGGCGCGTCGATCAAGTACATCGTCGTCGGCTCGGCCATCGCCTCGTTCTCGGGCGGCTTCCTCGACGACCTCACCATCTACCGGGAGCGCTATCCCCATCTGTCCCAGGCACACCGGCTGCGCGAGCACGCGGACGAGATCGACCGCGACGGCTTCGAGCTGGCGCTCGAGTCGTTCCTGCAGGGCCTGGCGCAGCGGTTCGCGAGCCTCACCGGCGCGGACCGCTGACCGGTCTGTAGGTACGGTGCAACCGCACGAACCGCAGATGCCGGCCCGCCGCCCGGTAGTCGGCCTCGCTGCCGTCGACGTCGAAGCCCATCGCCGCGCACAACCGCGGCGCGACCTTCGGGTGCCGGCGCCCGTACCGCGCCATGAATTCCGCCGCCTCCTCCGGATCGAGGAACTCCGCGGCCACCGCGACCCGTTCGCGGCCCGACTCGATCCGCGCCGCGGGATGCGCCCGCAGGTTGCGGTACCAGTCGGTCTGCTTCCCGAAGCCGACGGCCACGACGAATCCGCCGGACGTGTCCTCGTGGTTCACCACCTCGAGCACCGTCTGCCGCGGCCGTCCGCTGCGCCGGCCGACGTGGTGCAGCAGCAGGAACCGGCGGCCCAGCACCCGCCCCAGCCCGATCCGGTAGAGGTGGATCGGAGCGCGCAGGAATCGGCGGCGCAGTCCGGTCGGTGGTGCGGCGGGCTCGGTGATGCGCATTCCTTCACTGTGCGCCCGATCCGTCCGCTGCACCACCGGGACGCCCACACGGATCGGCTGCGGGACCGGCGCGACGGCCCTACCGTTGACTCATGCACCGTCCCATTCGCATCGGTCTTCAACTCCAGCCCCAGCATCAGCCCGACTACGGGAAGATCCGCGACACCGTGCTCCGCGCCGAGGACGCCGGCGCCGACATCGTCTTCAACTGGGACCACTTCTATCCCCTCTCCGGGGACCCGGACGGCGCCCACTTCGAATGCTGGACGATGCTCGGCGCGTGGGCGGAACAGACCGAGCGCGTCGAGATCGGAGCGCTCGTCACCGGCGGCGGCTACCGCAATCCCGATCTGCTCGCCGACATGGCCCGCACCGTCGACCACATCAGCGGCGGCCGGCTCATCCTCGGCATCGGCGCGGGCTGGTTCGAGAAGGACTACGTCGAGTACGGCTACGACTTCGGCACCAAGGGTTCCCGGCTGAAACTGCTCGGCGAATACCTGCCCCGGATCACCGCGCGGCTCGCGAAGCTCAACCCCCCGCCGACCCGGCACATCCCGCTGCTCATCGGCGGCGGCGGACCCCGCAAGACCATCCCGCTGGTGGCGCAGTACGCCGACATCTGGCACAGCTTCGGGGACCTCGACACCCACACGGAGAAGGCGGAGATCCTCGCGGCGCGCTGCGCCGACGCCGGCCGCTCACCGAACGAGGTCGAGCGGTCCGTGCCGTGGCCCGGAACCGCGCACGCGGCCGCCTTCGTCGATGCGGGCGTCACCCTGTTCACCGTCGGTGTCGGCGGTCCCGACTACGACCTGAGCGGCCTCCTCGAGGCGATCGGGTGGCGGGACGAGAACTCCGCACCGCCGCTGTCCGGGCTGGCCTGACCGGGCTACCCCAGGGCCGGGACGCGGCAACCGGGGTCCGGTTCCCGGCTGCCCGCGCGCACATCGTCGTTGCGTCCGCCTGGTCACTCTGTTTACTGTAGTTGAAGCCACGTATGGTCGACCCCCGCGGAAGGCGGTGAGCGGCGTGAACCCTGAAGGCGTGTGGATCGCCGGTGGATACCAGTCCGACTTCGCGCGGAACCTGACCCGGGAGGACCGGAACATCGCGGACCTCGTCGCGGAGACGGTGACGGAAACGCTGCGCGACGCCCGCATCGACGTCGCCGACGTCGGGGTGATCCACGTCGGCAATGCCTTCGGACAGCTCTACACCGGCCAGGGACACCTCGGCGGCATGCCGGCCTCCGTGCTGCCCGAGCTGTGGGGGATCCCGGCCACCCGGCACGAGGGGGCCTGCGCGTCCGGCTCCCTTGCCGTGCTCGCCGCGATGGCCGATCTCGAGGCCGGTCGCTACGACTGCGCCCTCGTGCTCGGCGTCGAACTCGAACGGTGCGTCCCCGGCGACGCCGGCACCCGGGTCATGAACGCCGCGGCCTGGGTGGGACAGGAAGGCGCCGACGCGAAGTACATGTGGCCGTACATGTTCGACAAGATCGCCGACGAGTACGACCGCCGCTACGGCCTCGACGACGAGCACCTGAGGGCGATCGCGGAACTGAACATCCGCAACGCCCGCGCCAATCCGAATGCGCAGACCCGCAACCGGACCTACGGACCCGGCAGTTTCGGCCCGGACGAGGCCGCCAATCCGGTGGTCGAGGGACGCCTCCGCAGGACCGACTGCAGTCCGCTGACGGACGGCGCCGCGGGCGTGGTGCTGCTGAGCAACCGCTACCTGAGCCGGCACCCACGCACCGTCGACGACATGTCCCGCATCCTCGGCTGGGGCCACCGCACGGTCGGACTGTCCTTGTCCGGCAAGCTCGCCCGCGACGGCGACGATCCCCTCGTCATGCCGCACGTGCGCGCCACGATCGTCGACGCGTTCGAGCGGAGCGGCATCGGCGGCGTCCGGGACCTCGACCTGATCGAAACACACGACTGCTTCACCGTCAGCGAATACCTGGCCGTCGACCACTTCGGGATCACCTCCCCCGGCCGGAGCTGGCAGGCGATCGAGAACGGCGACCTCGAGATCGGTGGCCGCATCCCCATGAACCCCAGCGGGGGGCTTCTCGGCGGGGGGCATCCGGTCGGCGCCACCGGAGTCCGGATGCTGCTGGACTGCCACCGCCAGATCACCGGCCGCGCCGGCGACTACCAGGTCCCCGGCGCCACGCGAGCCGCGACCCTGAACATCGGCGGAAGTACGACCACCACGGTCAGTTTCGTCGTCGGCTGAAAGGACATCCATGGAACTCGAGATTCTGGGACGGGCACTGTCCACCCTGCCCGCGGACGACGACCACCCGTACCGCACCGGTCCGTGGCGCCCGCAGCACACGGAGCGGCGCGCCGACGACCTCGAGGTGATCGGCGACCTGCCGGCCGATCTCGACGGCGTGTACCTGCGCAACACCGAGAACCCGGCGCACCCGGCACTCGAAGGTCTCTATCATCCCTTCGACGGTGACGGCATGATTCACGTCGTCGGATTTCGCGACGGAAAAGTCTTCTACCGCAACAGATTCGTGAAGACCGACGGCTTCCTGGCCGAACAGGAGGCCGGTGGCCCGTTGTGGGCGGGCATCGCCGAACGGCCGCAGAACTCGATCCGCCAGGACGGCTGGGGCGCCCGCGGCCGCATGAAGGATGCCTCCAGTACGGACGTCACCGTGCATCGCGGCGTCGCCCTGACCAGCTTCTGGCAGTGCGGGGACCTCTACCGCCTCGACCCGACCACGCTCGAGACCCTCGGCAAGGCGACGTGGGACGGCCGATTCCCCTCCGACTGGGGCGTTTCCGCGCATCCCAAGGTCGACGCCCGCACCGGCGAACTGCTGTTCTTCAACTACGGCACCGACGCCCCGTACCTGCACTACGGCGTGGTCGACGCCGACGATCGGCTGGTGCACTACGTCGACATCCCCCTGCCCGGCCCCCGCCTGCCCCACGACATGGCGTTCACCGAGAACTACGCGATCCTCAACGACTGCCCCCTGTTCTGGATCCCGGAGGCCCTCGCGCGCGGCAAGTACGTGCCGCGCTACCACCCCGACCTGCCGATGCGGCTCGGCGTGATTCCCCGGCGCGGCCGTCCCGACCAGATCACCTGGTTCGACGCCGACCCGACCTACGTGCTGCACTGGACCAACGCCTACGAAGACGGCGACGAGATCGTGCTCGAGGGATTCCATCAGGAGACACCGGAACCGCCGGACGACGGCACCGGACCGATCTACCGGCGGCTGTTCCGTTCGCTGGCACTCGACCGCATGGGCACCCACCTGCACCGCTGGCGGCTGAACCTGCGCACCGGCTCGCTCACCGAGGAACGGCTGTCCGAGTCCGTCACCGAATTCGGGATGATCAATCCGCATCACGGCGGCGTCCGCCACCGCTACACCTACGCCGCGACGGGGGTGCCGGGCTGGTTCCTCTTCGACGGCCTCGTCAAACACGACGTGCAGACGGGGGCGGAGGAGCACTACTCGTTCGGCGAGGGCGTCTTCGGCAGCGAGACCGTGATGGCGCCCCGCACCGGGTCGGCCGCCGAGGACGACGGCTACCTGATCACGATCACCACCGACATGAACCGGGACCGGTCCGAATGCCTGGTCTTCGACGCGCGGCAACCGGGGGACGGACCGCTCGCGCGGATCGGACTCCCCGAACGGGTCTCGAGCGGCACCCACTCGACCTGGGCGGCGGGCTCGGACCTCCCGGGGTGGCGGGACGCGGACCGGGCAGGCGACGTCCTGAACCTATGATCAGCTGTCGATGGCAGGTTCCGGCACGGTCACCGAACTCGAGCCGGGCGGTGACAACGCGATCGCGGTCACCCTCGGCATCCTCGGCGACGAGTGGAACCTGTGGATTCTGCGGTACGCGTTGCAGGGCGACCGCCGATACCGGGACTGGATCGAGCGGGGGGAGATCTCCAACGCGGTGCTGACCGCGCGCCTGGCCCGCCTCACCGACGCGGAACTCCTCGAGCGGGTGCAGTACCAGGAGCGGCCGGCTCGACACGAGTACCGGTTGACGGCCCGCGGCCACGGCGTGTGGCCGGTTCTGCTCACCATGTGGGCGTGGGAACAGCAGTGGGCGCCCGACCACCGGGGACAGCTCCCGGCCAGGCGGCACGCGGTCTGCGGCGCCCGGTTCACACCGGTGCTCGTCTGCGGCCACTGCGACCGGCCCACCGGCGCACCCGACGTGGACGCGCAGCTCGGCCCCAGCGGACAGTGGCCGCGCAGCGTGCCGGCCGCGACCGGTCGCCGACGGTCCGGCCGTGCTCGCGCGCCGGAGATCCTGCCGCACACGATGGAACTGCTCGGCGACCGGTGGTCGGCGGCGCTGCTCGGGGCGGCGTTCCTCGGCGCCACCCGCTACGGGCAGTTCGCCGAGCGCATGGGGGCACCTCCGACGGTGGTGGCCGACCGGCTCCGGCGCTTCACCGAGCTGGGCGTCCTGCAGGAACTGCCCAATCCCGACCGCCCGGCGTGGGTGACCTACCACCTCACCGACAAGGGGCGGGCGTTCTTCCCCGTCGTCGCCTGCATGATCGACTGGGGGCTGCGCTGGTTCCGCGCACCGGAGGGACCGGCGATCGTCCTGCGTCACCGCCACTGCGGCCACACCTTCGCACCCGCACTGACGTGCAGTCACTGCAGGGGGCGGCTGCGGGCCTCCACGGTCTCGATCGAACCCACCGGCGGCTGACCCGCCCCGGCACACCCGTCGGACGGCGCGATTCGGATTAGGCTCCCACCATGCCCGAATCCGTGATGGCGAAACGGAGCACCGTGGCGGCGCTGCTCCTGGCGGTGCTCCTGGCGCTGACTGCGACGGCCTGTTCCTCGGGCGGTGGTCGACCGTCGGCTCCCCAGGACCTGTGTTCCCCGCCCGGGGTCGGCGGGGCCTCCGCCGCACCGACCAATCTCGACACGTCGGCCGCCGCCGCGGAGGACCGCTACACCACCCCGGGCGTGGTGCCGCTCGAGTCGATCGACGTTTCCGGGCTGAACCTCATCACCCCCGGTGTGCTCACCGTAGGCACGCTCTCCGACGCGCCACCGAGCATCTGCGTGAACTCCCAGGGCGAGTTCACCGGCTACGACAACGAACTGCTGAAGGCCATCGCCGAGAAACTCGGTCTCCGCGTGGAGTTCGTCGGCACCGAGTTCGCGGGCCTGCTCGCCCAGGTGGCCGGCCGGCGCTTCGACGTCGGCTCGTCGTCGATCACCACCACGGACGAACGTCGCCGGCTGGTCGGCTTCACCAACGGCTACGACTTCGGCTACTTCTCGCTGGTCGTGCAGAACGGCAGTCCCATCCGTGGCTTCGGGGACCTGAACGCGTCCACCCGCATCGGGGTCGTGCAGGGAACCGTCCAGGACGACTACGTCGTCAACACCCTCGGTCTCGATCCGGTGAAGTTCCCGGACTACAACACCGCGTACGCGAACCTGAAGACCGGCCAGATCGACGCGTGGGTGGCGCCGTCGCAGCAGGCCGAGGGCGCGATCGCGCCGGGTGATCCGACGTCGATCGTGCAGAACACGTTCAGCCTCAACAACTACGTCGGCTGGGCCGTGTCCCGGGAGAACCAGGCGCTGATCGACGCGCTCAACTCCGGGCTCGACGCCGTGATCGCCGACGGCACCTGGGCCGAGCTCTACACCGAATGGGTCCCCCGGGAACTGCCCGAGGGCTGGAAGCCCGGCAGCAAGGCCGCGCCGGAACCCGACCTGCCGGACTTCGCGGCGCTGGCCGCCGAAAACACCGCCAGCGGCGAGGAGCCGGCGGCCACGGCCCCGAAGTCCACGCTCGAACAGCTGCGCGAGACGTTCTTCTCGTGGGAGCTGTACCGGCACGCCTTCCCGGATCTGCTGAAGACCGGTCTGCCGAACACCCTGATCCTGGCGCTGACCTCCGGGCTCGCCGGCACGGTCCTCGGCATGCTGCTCGCCATGGCGGGGATATCGCGCACCCGCTGGCTGCGCTGGCCCGCCCGCGTCTACACCGACATCTTCCGCGGCCTGCCCGCGGTGGTGATCATCCTGCTCGTCGGCCTCGGCCTCGGCCCGGTGGTGCAGGGCGCCACGGGCAACAACCCGTACTGGCTGGGCGCGGCGGCGCTGGCGCTGCTCGCGGCCGCATACATCGGGGAGATCTTCCGCTCCGGCATCCAGTCGGTCGAACCGGGGCAGATGGAGGCGGCCCGGGCCCTGGGCTTCAGCTACCGCCGGGCGCTGACACTGGTGGTGATCCCGCAGGGCGTGCGGCGCGTGCTGCCCGCGCTGATGAACCAGTTCATCTCGCTCATCAAGGACTCGTCGCTCATCTACTTCCTCGGTCTGCTGGCCACCCAGCGCGAACTGTTCGCCGTCGGCCGCGACCTGAACGCGCAGACCGGCAACCTCTCGCCGCTCGTCGCGGCGGGCCTGTTCTACCTCATCCTCACCGTGCCGTTGACTCATCTCGTGAACTACATCGACCACCGCCTGCGCACCGGCCGGCCCGAGGCCACCCTCGACCCGCTCGAGCAGGAACTCGTCGTGGAGAGGGGCTGACCGATGCCGACCACCATCCGGGACAGCGTGTCCCTCACCGGGACCGGACTGCACCTGGCCTTCGGCACCAACAAGGTGCTGCGCGGCGTCGACATCCACGTCGACGCCGGCAAGACCGTCACCGTCATCGGCCCGTCCGGCTCGGGCAAGTCGACCCTGCTGCGCGTGCTCAACCGGCTGCACGAACCCGACGCCGGCGACATCCTCCTCGACGACCGCTCGGTGCTGAAGGACAACCCCGACGAGCTGCGGCAGCGGATCGGGATGGTGTTCCAGCACTTCAACCTCTTCCCGCACAAGACGGTGGCCGAGAACATCGCGCTCGGCCCCCGCAAGCTCAAGGGGCTGTCGAAGGAGCAGGCCCGCGCGCTCGCCCTCGAAC
Organism: Rhodococcus sp. YH1; assembly: GCF_009939605.1. Lineage (NCBI taxonomy): Bacteria > Bacillati > Actinomycetota > Actinomycetes > Mycobacteriales > Nocardiaceae > Rhodococcus > Rhodococcus sp. YH1. The sequence continues at coordinate 25,531 of NZ_WVTE01000234.1, forward strand.
AACTCGATCTCGTCGGCCTGAAGCACAAGGCCGACTCCCGTCCCGGCAACCTGTCCGGCGGGCAGCAGCAGCGCGTCGCGATCGCCCGCGCGCTCGCGATGGCCCCGCAGGTGATGTTCTTCGACGAGGCCACCTCGGCGCTCGACCCGGAACTGGTCAAGGGGGTCCTCGCCCTGATGGCCGATCTCGCGTCCGGCGGCATGACGATGGTGGTCGTCACCCACGAGATGGGCTTCGCCCGCTCGGCGTCGGACACGGTGGTGTTCATGGACCACGGCGCGGTCGTGGAAACCGGTCCCCCCGACGAACTGTTCGACGCCCCGAAGACCGAACGACTGCAGCAGTTCCTGTCGCAGGTGCTGTAGGCCGCTCCGCGGCCGGTGCGTCCTTCGGGTTGCCCCAGCCGCCCAAAGGACGCACCGGCGGTGCGCGAGGTCAGTCTCCTTCGGAAGTGCTCAACCGCTGCGCGGCGTCGTAGAGCGAATGGGCGTGTAGTTCGAACAGGGCGACGAGATCGACGCTGTCGCCGCCGATCTCCTTGGCGATGAACAGACCGTCGGCGCCGGCCATCGCGTACGTGGTCAGCAGGGCGACCGAGCCGTCCGACAGGCCGGGCGCGAGGTCGCGGATTGCGTCGACGAGGCGGAGGCGTGCTTGCTCACGCACCTGCAAGAACATCGTGCGGGCGCTCGGTTCGACCGGGCGCCGCTCGAGGGTGAGCATCAGCCCCAGCCGCAGGAAGTCCGGTGAATCCAACAGCGTCTTCGCGACCTGCATCGCCAGGGCCACGATGCGTTCGCGTGGGTTGTCGCCGTCCGGTACGGTCCACCCGGACAGCCAGGTGTCGAAACTGCGCTCGATCACCGCGGCGATCAGCTCGTCCTTGTCCTTGAAATGCCAGTAGATCGAGCTCGCGGGCAGACCGCACTTCTTGCTCACCAGCGCAATGCTGGTGCCCTCGTAGCCGCGCTCGGCGGCGACCTCCACGGCGGCGTCCAGAATCCGGCGACGGGACTCCTCGCCGTTCGCGCGGCGCTGCCGGGTCCTCTTCTGCTCGTCCACGAGCGCTCCTCAGGTTGCGACGGTGTGTATTGACTCACACTGCACGCCAGCTTACTGTAGTGACCACTACAGGAACAATCCCTGATCTTCGGCGGCCGGATTCCACCCCGCCGATCGACACCCTTCCCCGCTCGACGAGAGGTCTCGACGTGACCGACATCCCGCACTACGACGTCGCCGTCATCGGCTACGGCCCCACCGGCGTGACCGCCGCGAACATCCTCGGCCAGATCGGATTGAAAGTGCTTGTGATCGAGCGCAATCCGGACATCTACGGCAGGGCGAGGGCAATCTCCACCGACGAGGAGGTGCTGCGAATCTGGCAGCAGGTCGGCCTGGCGGACCGCCTGCAGGAGGACATGCTCGCCGGCAACGCCGCTACCTTCGTCGACGCGAACGGCGCACCGTTCACGGAGATCGCACCGGTGTCCCACGGATCCGGTCACCCGCCTCAGCAGTTCATCTACCAGCCCGCACTCGAGAAAGTGCTGCGCGGCGGGGTCGAACGATTCCCCAACGTGGATGTCCTGCTCGAGCACGAGTGCCTGCGGGTCCTCCAGGACGCGGCCGGGGTCGAGCTGATGCTGGCCGACCTACGGAACGACGCCTTCGAACGCGTGCGTGCGTCCTACGTGATCGCCGCCGACGGTGGCGCGAGCCCCACCCGTGCTCAGCTCGGGATCGGCTACGAGGGCCGGACCTACGCCGAACGGTGGGTGGTCATCGATACGAAGGTGCTGCAGGAGTGGCCGGGCCACGATCGGCTCCGGTTCCACTGCAACCCCGACCGTCCGACCGTGGACTGCCCGACACCGCTCGGACACCACCGGTGGGAATTCCCGGTCCGCGACGACGAGGACGAGGACGAACTGGTCACCGACGCAGCGATCTGGCGCGTACTCAACAACCAGGGCATCACCGACACGCAGGTGAAGATTCTCCGCGCAGTCGTCTACAGCCACCACGTGCGCTTCGCCGACCGCTGGCGCGTCGGCCGGGTCTTCCTCGCCGGCGACGCCGCCCACGCGATGCCGCCGTGGATCGGCCAGGGCATGTCCGCCGGGGTGCGCGACGTGGCAAACCTGTGCTGGAAGCTCGCCGCAGTGCTCGACGGCACCCTGCCCGAATCGATCCTCGACAGCTATCAACTGGAACGCCTGCCCCATGTGCGGGAGGTGACCGACCGCGCGGTCAAGGTGGGCCGGCTCATCACCCAGCGGCACCCTGTACTCGCGGCCGTGCGTGATCGGTTCTTCCGGATTGCCATGCGGGTACCGGGGATTCCCGAATGGCTACGCGACAATCGGTGGATCCCGGACGCCTTCTACCCCCGAGGCCTGCTGGCCGGCCCGAAGGCGGTCGCGTCGGCGGCGGTGGGATGGCTCGTACCGCAGCCGTGGGTGCTGGACGAGAAGGGCAGCCTCGAACGCCTCGACGACGTGCTCGGTGGGCGATGGACGATCCTGCATGTCGGCTCGCCGGACTCGTGGCCCGGCTGGCGCACCGCCGGCGTACCGACCGTGCGTCTGGCCGGTCCCGGCGCCGCCCCGGCCGCCGACACCGTCGTCGACACGAACGGCACCCTGATCCGGTGGATGCGCGCCAAGGGTGCCACCGTCCTGGCCCTGCGGCCGGACGGGGTCGTCTACGCCGCCGCCGGACCCGACACCAACCTCGCGCCGCCCCCGCCGGGAATGAAAGCCCCCTCATCCATCCGCCTTTCCGAGGAAACGGAGACCCTCGCATGACCCGCACAGCGCTGACCGAACGCACCGTGACCGTCGCCGGCAAGGACATCTTCTTCGCCGAAACCGGAGAAGGGCCGGCGGTACTACTGCTGCACGGCGGCGGGCCCGGCGCCTCCGGGGCGTCCAACTATTCCCGCAACATCGACGAGCTCGCCCGGAAGTTCCGGGTGATCGTGCCGGACCTGCCCGGTTACGGACGCTCGAGCAAGGGCGTCGACCGGTCCGATCCGTTCGGCTACCTCGCCGACAACATCCGCGGACTGCTCGACGCCCTGAACCTCGGCCGTGCCCACCTGGTCGGCAACTCCTACGGCGGTGCCTGCGCCCTCCGCCTGGCTCTCGACACCCCGGAACGGGTCGAGAAGATGGTGCTCATGGGCCCCGGTGGCATCGGCACCACGCGCGGGCTGCCCACTCCCGGCCTGCAATCGCTGCTGTCGTACTACACCGGCGACGGTCCCTCACGCGACAAGCTCGAAGGCTTCATTCGCAAGTACCTGGTCTTCGACGGGGCCACCGTACCCGACGAGGTGATCGACGAACGCTACCGGTCGAGCATCGATCCGGCCGTGGTGGCCGATCCGCCGCTGCGCCGTCCCTCCGGGCCCGGCGCCCTGCGCACGCTGTGGGGCATGGACTTCACCCGCGACCGGCGACTGCGCCGGCTCGCCACCCCCACGCTGGTGATCTGGGGCGCCGACGACAAGGTCAATCGTCCGAGTGGTGGCCGCATGCTGGCACACACCATGCCCAACTGCGACCTGCTGCTCGCCGCGAACACCGGCCACTGGGTGCAGTGGGAACGCGCCGACTTCTTCAACGCCGTCACCACGGCCTTCCTCACCGGGAGCACCCGATGACCACCGCGGACTCGCTGTTCGGCTCCGTCCACCTCGGTTACGTCGTCATCGAGACGAACAAGTTCGCCGACTGGCACCGCTTCGGCCGCGACGCGATCGGCCTGCACGCCGACCGGCTTTCCGCCCAGGCCATGCGATTTCGGCTCGACGACCACGAATGCCGGTTCCTGCTGCAACGCGGCGACGCGGAGGACGTCACCGCCCTGGGCTGGGAGATCGACGATCACGGATCGTTCGACCGAATCGTCGCCCGGGTGCGCGACCGCGGCGTCCCGGTCACCGAAGGCACCGACGAGGAGGCGGCCCTGCGCGGCGTCGAACGCCTGCTGCGCTTCCCCGGGCCGAAGGGCATCGACCAGGAGATCTTCACCCGCGCCCGCACCACCACCACGCCGCTGGCGATGAGCAACGCCGGATTCGTCACCGGCGCATCGGGAATGGGACACGTCGCGATCACCTCGACCCGGCCGCACACGCTGCACGGCTACTACGGCACCGTCTTCGACGCCCGGCTGTCCGACTACATCGACGAAACCATCAGCGGTGCCAAACTCAAGATCCGCTTCCTGCGCGTCAACGAACGCCACCACTCGGTGGCGATCGCCGCGGTGCGCGGTCTTCCCGTCGACCCGGTCCGCACCCGGATCCAGCACCTGAACATCCAGGTCACCGAGCTCGACGACATGACCCGGTCCTACCAGCGTGTCAAGGAACTCGGCTTCGACATGGCCCTCGGCGTCGGCCAGCATACAAACGATCGCGAGCTGTCCTACTACGCTCGCACACCGTCCGGGTTCGAGTGGGAGGTCGGCTGGAACCCCATCGTGGTCGACGAATCCACCTGGGAGCCGACCACGCATCGCGGCATCAGCATCTGGGGCCACACCCCCGAGGGGCAGACCGTCGTCGACAAGCTGGTCCAGTTCAAGACGGCCGCACTGTCGCTGCGCCGCCCCGAGCAGACCGTCCCCGCGCTCAGCGGAACCGGAATCGCCGACGACTGATCGCTCCTCGGTGAGGGTTCCGCATCCGCACGATTCCCGGTCGGTCGCGACAGCAGTCCGATGTCGCGGCTGACCGGGCGGGGCGCGGATGTGCCGAGGGGCGGGCTCACCGCCCGTTCACCTTCTCGTTCCCTTTACCTGGTTTCGGTCTCCTACGGTGCCCGCGTTGAACCGATTCGACGAGGGAGTACCTGTGAGTCCGAAGCCCCTGCCGCTGATCGTCACGCACGACGGCACATCGTCGCGCGCCGCCGTCACCTGCCGCTACAAGTGCGGCAACGCGTGTTCCCACGCGGTGCCCAACACCTCCGGGGGCGAGTACTTCGGCGACATCGTGCGCACCGCCCTGACCCGGCGCGGCGTGCTGCGCGGCGGCGCGATGGCGGTTCTCGCGGTCGGTGCGGGCGGCGTGCTCGCCGCGTGTTCCGACGACGCGGGCAGCACCGGCGGCGCCACGACGTCGGGCCCGGCGGACCTCGGCCCCGTGCCCACCGGCACCGACTTCACCGCCGTCGCGCCGAACACCGACGACGCCGTGACCGTCCCCGAGGGCTACGACCAGGCCGTCGTGATCCGCTGGGGTGACCCGGTGCTGCCCGACGCGCCGGCCTTCGACATCGGCAACCAGACCGCGGCCGCGCAGGAGAAGCAGTTCGGTTACAACAACGACTTCGCCGGGCTGCTGCCCGTCGACGGCGTGCCGAACACCTACCTGCTGGTGGTCAACCACGAGTACACGTCCGAGCCGTTCATGTTCGCCGGCTACGACGCCGAGAACCCCACCGAGGAGCAGGTGCGCATCGGCTGGGCCAACCACGGGCTGTCCGTCGTGCAGGTCAAGGGCGAGGCCGGATCCGGGCGCCTCACACCCGAATTCGGCCCGTACAACCGCCGGATCACCGGCCTGACCGAGTTCGCCCTCACCGGTCCCGCCGCCGGAAGCGACCTGGTCAAGACCGCCGCCGACCCGACCGGAACCCGCGTGCTCGGCACCCTGAACAACTGCGCCGGCGGTCTCACCCCGTGGGGCACCGTGCTCTCCGGCGAGGAGAACTTCAACCAGTACTTCGCGAACGCCGAGAACGTCACCGATCCCGTGGCCGCCGAGCGACTGGCCCGGTACGGCCTCGAGGGCGGCGCCTCGGAACGGCTGTGGGAGCGCTTCGACCCGCGCTTCGACATCGTCGCTACCCCCAACGAGGTCAACCGGTTCGGCTGGGTCGTCGAGGTGAACCCGTGGGACGCGACGTCCGTGCCGGTCAAGCACACCGCGCTCGGCCGGTTCAAGCACGAGGCCGCGACGATCCACGTCACCGGCGACGGCACCGTCGTCTCCTACAGCGGCGACGACGAACGCTTCGACTACATGTACAAGTTCGTCTCCTCCCGGACGATGCAGAGCGGCACGTCGCAGGCCGCGATGCGGCACAACATGACGCTGCTCGACGCCGGAACCCTGTACGTGGCCAAGCTGACCGGTGATGCGCCGGACGAGATCGACGGCAGCGGTACGCTTCCCGCCTCCGGCACGTTCACCGGCACGGGGGAGTGGATCCCGCTGCTGCGCACCGCCGAGGACGGCCGCGGCGAGTCCCTGGTCGACGGCATGACCGCCGAGGAGGTCGCCGTGTTCACCCGCCTGGCCGCGGACAAGGTCGGGGCCACCAAGATGGACCGGCCCGAGGACTTCGAACCGAACCCGGTCACCGGCAAGATCTACGTGGCGCTGACCAACAACTCCAAGCGCGGCGAGGAGGGCAAGGCCGCGGCCGACGTGGCGAACCCCCGCAACAACAACAAGAACGGGCAGGTGCTCGAACTCGACGACGACCACGCGGGCACGTCGTTCACATGGAACCTGCTGCTGGTCTGCGGCGACCCGGAGGCCGCCGACACCTACTTCGGCGGCTTCGACAAGGCTCAGGTCAGCCCGATCTCGTGCCCGGACAACCTGGCGTTCGACCCGCACGGCAACCTGTGGATCTCCACCGACGGCAACGCGCTGAAGTCCAACGACGGGCTGTTCAGCGTCGTGCTCGACGGTCCGCGCCGCGGCGAGACCCGGCAGTTCCTCACCGTCCCCGTCGGCGCGGAGACGTGCGGGCCGATCGTGCAGGAGAACCGCGTCGTGGTGTGCGTGCAGCACCCGGGCGAGACCGACGACGCCACGTGGGACGCCCCGTCGTCGCGCTGGCCCGACGGTGGCACCGCCCAACCGCGCCCGGCCGTCGTCGCGGCCTGGAAGTCCGACGGCCTGATCGGCGCCTGACCCCGTGCGCGCTTCTGGTAGTAGCCGCTACCAGAAGCGCGCACGGGCGCCGTCAGGCGCCCAGGCGGCGCGCGAGGTCGACGAGGTCGTCGGCGATCACGTCCCAGTCGTGTTCGGCGTGCAGGTCCGTGGTCTGGGCCGGGCCGTGTTCGGTGGGTCGCGCGAAGAACGCGGTCTTCAGGCCGCAGGCGCGCGCGGCCGCCAGGTCCTCGTTGTGGGCGGCGCACATGCACACCTCGCCCGGCTCCAGGCCCAGGATGTCTGCCGTGCGCAGATAGGCCTCGGGCATGGGTTTGTAGGCCTGGGCGACCTCCGCACCGAGGATGGCATCCCAGGGCAGACCCGCGCGCTTGGCGATATCGACCATCATGCTGACGTTGCCGTTCGACAGCGGCGCGACGACGAAGCGCTGCTTCAGCCGCGTGAGCCCCTCGACGGCGTCCGGCCACGGATCCAGTTCGTGCCAGGCACGGTTGAGCTGATCGAGTTCGTGCCCCGGTATGCCCGCCGGGTCGATGCCGCAGCGGCGCAGGGCGTCGTCCAGGTTCTCCCGGTGCAGCACGTCGAGGCGCACGAAGGGCCGCCTGCCCTCGCGTACCGCCTGCATGGCCGGTTGGTAGCGCGCGCGCCAGGCATCCGCGAACTCCGCGGGTTCGGCACTGCTCCCGTGACGAACCAGGAACGGTGCCGCCGCGCGCGCGATGCTGGTGCGCCAATCCACCACACTGCCGAACACGTCGAAGACGAGTGCCTTCACGCCGGGCATGCTCATACGGTGCCTCCTGGAATCGACCGACCGTGCCGATGTTGTCACAGTCGGGATACCCGGCGCGTCAGCGCAACACCGCCTCCCCGAGGAACTCGCACGCCTGCAACGCCAGCGCGATGTCCAGCTTGTCGTGCACCGCGGGCGCGCGGGTCGGGTCGCCGAGGGCCTTGTTGATCCGGTACTTGACGGTGTTGCGGTGCAGGTTCAGCCGTTCGGCGGTGTGCAGGTGGCTCTCACCGGTGGCGAAGTAGGTGCCGAGCGTGACCCGCAGCATCGCGGCCTGCTCGGTGTCGTCGGCGAGCGGGCCGAGGATCTCGCCCACCCACGCCCGCGCGGCGTCGAGGTTGCGGGCGAGCAGCGACACCACGGCGACGCCGCGATCCCCGAACCCGATGACCCGCCGGGTGCACGTGGCCTGGGCCACCGCGATCGAATACGCGGCCTCGGCCTGTTCGTGCGAGCGACGGAAACCGGCGAGGCCGGAGCCGGGCAGGCCCAGCGCGAGGCGGCCGGCGGGATGGGATCGGACGACGGAATCGAGTGCTGCCGTGTCGATCGTCGGCCGGTGCCGATCGAACGGCAGCCAGGCCCACACCGTGCGCCGGTCGATGGCGGTGAGGATCGGCGGGGCATCCGACCCGAGGTGCACCGCCACCGCGCGCACCAGCCGGTCCAGGGGATTGATCGCGCCGTCCGCGGATTCGGTTGTAGTCCAGACGATCACCCCGACATGACAGCGGTCGAGCCGGTACCGGGTCTCCGCCTCGAACGCCGCGACGTCGGTTTCGGATCCGTCGACGAGGCCGTGGATGAGGGCGGAGTGCACGTTGCCGCGCACGGCCGACCACCGGCGCCGTTCCTTCTCGTACGCGTCGAACACGTACAGGGTGATCCAGTCGATGTACCGGTAGACCACCGCGGAGATGTGCTCGATGACGTCGAGTGTCACCTGCGGCGGGAGGTTCATCGACCGCACCTCGTCGAAGCACAGCCGCATGAGGTCGTTCTGTCCCATGTGGTACGCACGGACGAGCGAGTGCGACGGCACGTCGCGCTGCGCCAGCCGCAACGCATATTCCACTGCCGCCGTGGTGGGTTGGAGGTGTTCGGCGGGGATCTCGTTGGTGAGCACGTGGATGATCGTCGCGATGTTGCCGTGCACGCTCGCCTCGAGCAGCTCGACGAGATGCGGATCCTCGTCGAGGTGAGCGATCTCCCGCGCCATCATCGCGGTCATGGAACGGGTGATCTCCCGCTGGCGGGCGTCGAACCGGCGCGCGACCTCGGCGACGACGCGCTGAACCTCGTCGGCGGCCGACGGTGCGCCCGTCGACCGCCCCGAGACCACCGGCTCAGCCACGGCCGGCGCTCCGCAGGTGCCGCAGCGCCGATTCCGCGGCGTTGTAGCCGCACATCCCGTGCGCGCCCGCCCCGGGCGGGGTCGAGGCCGAGCACAGGTAGACCCCGGGAACCCCGGTGCTGTAGGGGTCCAGCGCAATTCGCGGCCGGAACACCACCTGCAGGTCAGCGTTGGCGCCGCCGATGATGTCACCGCCGACCTGGTTGGGGTTCTGTCGCGCGAGGTCGGCGGGCGCGGTGACCGCGGTGGCGACGATGCGGTCCCGGAACCCCGGGGCGAACCGCTCGATCTGGGCGACGATCGCGTCCGTCGCGTCGCCGGTGTAGCCGGCCGGGACGTGGGCGTACGCGTAGAGCGGATGCACGGAGCCGTGGGAGCGGGTCGGGTCGGCGACGTACTGCTGGCCGAGCAGCACGAACGGCCGCTCCGGCATGCGCCCCGTCGCGACGTCCCGTTCGGCCCGGGCGATCTCGGCGAACTCGCCGCCGAGGTGGACGGTGCCGGCCTTCCCGCATTCCGGGTCGGCCCACGGAACGGGACCGTCGATCGCGAAGTCGACCTTGAAGGCGCCGGGAGCGTGGCGGAACCTGCGGTAGGCCTTGGCGATCCGCGCGGGTACCGCGTCGCCCAGGATGCCGAGGGCGGCCTCGGGGGCGACGTCGAGGAGCACGACGTCCGCGGGCGGCAGATCCGCGGCACGGCGGACCCGGACCCCGGTGTGCACCTTGCCGCCGTGCTCCGCGAGCTGCGCGGTCAGTGCCCGCGCGATCGCGGCGGAGCCGCCCTCCGCCACCGGCCACCCGTAGCGATGGCCGGCGGCGGTGATCATCAGACCCACGGCGGACGTGGCGGGCCGGTCCAGCCGGTGGTAGGCGTGAGCGGCGACCCCGCCGAACAGGGCACGTCCCTTGGGGGTGCGGAACCAGCGGGCCGAGGCCGTGGCGGGCAGCAGGGCCCGGGGCCCGAACGCCACCAGCCGCAGCGGGTGCCGCGGGACGTTGAGCACCGGCCGCATCAGGTCCGCGGCGAGCCCGTCGAACCCGGTTGCGAGGTCGGCGAACATCCGCCGCCACCGCGGGCCGTCCTCGCCGAGGCCGGCCGCGGTGACGTCGAGGGATCGGTGCAGCAGGGCTGCCTCGCCCCCGTCGAGGGGATGGGCGCAGTCGATCTCCGGCCACCGCCACCGCAGCCCGTAGCGATCGAGGCCGAGGGTCTGCAGGTAGGGGGAGCCGGCACCCATGGGGTGGAAGGCGGAGCAGTGGTCGTGGACCAGGCCGGGGACGGTGAGCTCGCCGGAGCGGGTGCCGCCACCGATCTCGTCGGCTGCCTCGAGAACCTGGACGTCCACGCCGCTGCGGGCGAGGTGGACGGCGGCAGCGAGCCCGTTGGGTCCGCTACCGACCACGACCGCCGTACTCACGCTGTGACCTCCCGCTGTGCGGCTGCCCGGTGGGCGCCCTCGCGGTCCATTGTCCACTCCACGTCGAACGGGATGGGCCCGTTGGGCAACCAGGGCTGCTCGGCGACGGCGTCGGCGACCCTGTAGGTGCCGCGTTCGATCACGCCGAGGGCCGCGTCGATCACCTTGTATTCCTGGGTGCCCTTGTGGATCGGCTGGGATTCGATCCAGGCGACGACGAACTCGCCGGGCGCGAAGTTGCAGCGCCGCTGGATCGCGGCGATCAGGTGCTCGTTGTGCAGGTGCCCGTCACCGAAGTTGAAGGCGACGATCGAGTTGCAGGAGAACTCGGCCTCGCGCAGGTCGTAGGTGTCGATGTCGTCCCCGAGGTGGCGCATCATCAGGGAGATCAGCGCCCGGCCCTGGCTGTGCATGGACCGCCAGCCCAGGAGCTGGTGCATCACGACGTCCGCGACGTCGGCGGGGTAGGTCGCGAGCAGCTGGGTGCGGGTGTTCTCGGCGGCCCGCACGATGTGCCGGTTCAGCTTCTCCTCCGCACCCGGGGCGAACGCCCAGGTGGCCGAGGCCCAGTTGCCGGCGTACTGCCGCATCGACGGCAGGAACGAGACCAGGTCGGGGCGCAGGTTGCCGAGGACCGGGAAGAAGCACAGCGCGGCGGTGATCGCGCCCGCCAGCCACAGCGACGACATGTCGGTCACGGCGTAGCCGTCCCAGGCGGGGAAGCCCCAGAAAGGAAGACCGTGGCGTAGGCGAACAGCAGGTTCCATTCCAGCGGCACCGCGAGCGGGAACGTCGAGGCGATGAAGAAGTGGAACGCCACCATCAGCAGCACCGCGAGCAGCGTGAGCGTGCGGTTGGTGGAGAACAGCAGCACCAGCGGGGTGACGATCTCGACGAACGTGCCGAGGACGTGGGCGACGCCGCTGCCGAGGTGCGAGGGCCGCAGGTCGTTCGGGAAGCTGCGGTAGTGCATGCGCTTGACCCGCTTGGACAGCATCCACGGGGTGTTGCTGATCATCGGGGGGACCACCATGGCGAAGTGGCGGCCGAACTTGGAGACGCCGGCGCCGACCCAGACGGTGACGATGAGCAGCTTGAGGGCCACGATCATGTCGACGAAGGGCAGGAAGGTGAAGAACACCATCGCCGGCAGGTACTGCTCGCTGCGGGCGGCGATGAAGATGACCTTGTCCCGCAGGCCGATCACGATCAGCAACACGATCAGCGGCGCCACGACCGCGGGGCGGACGAGGCCGGCGTTGTCGGCGACGAGCGCGTCGACGGAGGCGGAATGCACACCCGGAAGAACCACGGCGACAATCAGATTGACGATCAGAAGGGCGTAGAGCGCCACGTCGCCGACGGTGCGGCGGTCACCGGACGTGCCGGGCACCTTGCCCGGCCACGGTGGGAGCCGGATCGTCTCGGGCTTGAGCCAGTACCGGAAGCCACCGGTCATCGGCTTGAAGTGACCGGCGAGCGGACCCCACGACCCGGCGAGACCGAGCGCCTCGAGCAGCACGGTCCACAGGATCAGCTTCTGGTAGACGATCGGCTGATTCCACCACGACGAGACGTCGAGCCACGACAGGCCCGAGGTCAGCGTCGCCAGGGCGGTGCCGGCGCCGATGTAGAGGAACAGCAGCTTGAGGATGTAGACGGTGTGCACCATTTTCGGCGTGCCGAATCCGTAGTCGACCCAGTGGGTCGACATGGCCCGCAACCGATCCCGGAACGGGAGGTCGCGGAACGTGGCGGGGTCCACTTCCGGGAAGTGGCCGGTCTTGAAACCCATGGGAATTCGCCTTTCGGGTAGGGGTTGCCGCCCCACCGGCCCGGGGCCGGCGAGTCGGGGTGGAGCGTGTGGTGTCCTCGGGAGCGGTCAGGCGTGCACGGGAGCACCGTGGCTGCGCCGCAGGCCGGGTTTGTCGATCTTGCCGACGGGGTTGCGCGGCAGGGCGGCGACGACGTGCACCTCGGCGGGCACCTTGACCCTCGTCAGCCGCTCGGCGAGGTGGGCGAGCAGTTCGGAGTCGGTGACGGTCCGCTCGGGATAGGTCACGACGTACGCGACGGGAACCTCGCCGTACACCTCGTGCGGCGCGCCGATCACGGCGGACTCGAGGACCGCGGGGTGCGTGGCCAGGGCGTTCTCGATCTCCTTGGGATACAGGTTCTCCCCGCCGCGGATGATCATGTCCTTGATGCGGTCGACGAGGGTGAGGTATCCGTCCTCGTCGAGCCGGCCGACGTCGCCGGTGTGCAACCAGCCGTCGACGACGGTGCGGGCGGTCTCCTCGGGTCGGCCGAGATAGCCGCGCATCACGTTGGGCCCCTTGATGAGCACCTCGCCGGTGGCGCCGGCCGGCAGGTGCCGCCCGTCGGGTCCGGCGATGGCGATCTGCTGGCCGGGCAGCGCGGGGCCGACGGTGCCGAGCTTGCGGGGGCCGTCGATCGGGTTGCACGCCGACGCGCAGGTGCCCTCGGTGAGCCCGTAGCCCTCGACCACGACCAGGCCGAAGCGCTGCTCGACCCGATCGAGAAGTTCCTTCGAGATCGGGGCCGCGCCGCAGATCGCGAAGCGCAGCGACGAGGTGTCCACCGGGGTGTCCAGCGGCTGGGAGACGAGCAGGGCGTAGATGGTGGGCACGGCCGAGAAGTAGGTCGGCCGCAGCCGTGCCACGTCGTCGAAGAACCGGGCCGGGGAGAACCTGCCGGTGATGCTGAGCTGCGCCCCGGCCAGGATCGGCGCCAGGAAGCTGACCGCGATCGCGTTGACGTGGAACAGCGGCAGGATCAGCAGGCAGTGGTCGGCCTCGGTCAGCTGCAGGTGCGTGCGGAACGAGTCGGCCATGAACTGCAGGTTCGCGTGGGCGAGCTGGACGCCCTTCGGGCGGCCGGTCGAGCCGGAGGTGTAGATCAGCAGGGCGGTGTCGTCGGGACGGGGATCGGCGCCGGCCGACCATCCGGCCGGCGGGGCGGTAGCCATGTCGTCCACGTGGATCAGCGGGCGGCCGCCCGACGGGGTGTCGGGACCGGCGCCCAGGACGAGTACGGCTCCCGCATCGTCGATCTGGTACTCGGCCTCGGTCGCGGTGAACGCGGGATTGACGGGGGTGGCCGTCGCACCCAGCCGCCACGCCGCCATGAGGGCGACGAGGAGTTCGGCCCGGTTCGGCAGCATCACCGCGACGACGTCACCCGCAGCGATCCCGTGCTGCTGGAGTTGCGCCGCGAAACCGTCTACTCTGCAGGCAAATTCGGCGTAGGTGAGTTCCCGGTCGTCGTCCCGCACGCAGGGCCGGTCCGATTCGCGGTGCCACACCAGATATTCGATCGTCACTACCGTCGGTCCTTTTCTCTTCGGCTGACCACAACGGTAGTGACGGGGATCACGTCCCGACTACGGCCTCGCGGGCTCGAGTTCCGACGGGGTGTTGTCCTCCGAGCACAACACCGCGCCGCCGGCTGTCGTTGCAGCCGGCGGCGCGGAGCGGATCGTCAGTGGGCCGGATTGCCCGAGGGCGCGGGCTGCGGCCCGCCGGGTCGCGGCTCCGCGTCGACGTGCATCGCCCGGGCCAGCGCCCTCTCCTCCGGCGGGGTGGCCCGTTCGCCGCCGCGCCGGCGCAGGTACCGGGTCTTGAGGTGGTACGCGGCGACGATGACCGCGAGCGCGATCAGCGACTGCACCAGTTCGGCGCGGGCGCCGGTGAACCACATGCCGACGAGGATCGCGACTATGACCGCCGTGACGACGACCGGCAGGACCGGGTAGAGCCACACCCGGAACTGCAGGATCTCCGGCGACGTGCGTTCCCAGCGGCGGCGCAGCACCAGCTCCGACAGGCAGATCATGATGTACACGAACAGGCAGATCGCACCGGACGACGTGACCAGGTACAGGAAGATCGTGTCGGGCCAGACGTAGGCCGCAACGATGCACACGTATCCGACGAACGTGCACGACAGCACGCCCTTCAGCGGGACACCGCGGGAGTTGACGGCCGTCATCCACGCGGGTGCGTCGCGGTGGGCACCGAGCACGAACAGCATGCGCGAGGCGGTGTAGAGCCCGGAGTTCAGGCACGAGAGCACGGCGACCAGCACCACGAAGTTGAGGATCTCGGCGGCCCCGGGGATGCCCAGGACGTCGAGGGCGGCCACGAACGGGGATTCGCCGACGACATAGCTGTCCCACGGCAGCATGGTCACGAGCAGGAACGTCGCGCCGACGAAGAACGCCAGGATCCGGAACACGACGGTGCTGGTGGCGCGGCGGATCGCCGCGGCCGGCTCCTTCGACTCGGCCGCGGCGATCGTGACGAGCTCGGCCCCCGTCATCGAGAAGATGACGGCGACCACCCCGACCATGACGGGGGTGAAGCCGTGGGGCAGGAAGCCTCCGTGTGCGGTCAGGTTGCCGAAGGACAGCTCGGCCCCGGGCCAGACGCCCAGCACGTAGAGACCGGCCAGGACGAGGAACGCGATGATCACCGCGACCTTGATCCCGGCGAACCAGTACTCGGCCTCGCCGAAGTTGCCGACCGACAACAGGTTCACGACGGTCATGATCAGCAGCAGGCCGGCGGCCATCAGCCACAGCGGCACGCCGGGGAGCCAGCGGGCGAGCAGGGTGGCCCCGACCACGGCCTCGATCCCGACGACGACCACCCAGAAGTACCAGAACAGCCAGCCGGTGGCGAAGCCTGCCCAGTTGCCCATGGCGTCGCGGGCGTATTCGGTGAACGAGCCGGTGCAGGGCTTGGCGACGGCCATCTCCCCGAGCATGCGCATGACCAGGAAGACGATGAGCCCACAGATCAGGCAGGTGAGGATGGCGCCGGGGCCGGCCTGACCGATGATCGCGCTGATCCCCACGAAGAACCCGGCCCCGATCACCCCTCCCATGGACAGCATGGTGAGATGGCGCTTCTTCAGCGCGTGGCCCAGGGTGTCGGACCTTTCGGCCGGTGGATCGGTATGCACGGCACTCCCTTCGAGACCTGATGTGCGGCCGCCGTCGTGTGCCGGTTCCGGCGTTACGGCGGCGCTGTCGCTCGGATGGGAGAACACTATGGCCGTGATGTGACCCACGGCATGGCCGCCGCGTACAGGGGCCGGTGTCA
>NZ_WVTE01000235.1:0-41068 GCF_009939605.1 Rhodococcus sp. YH1
GTGCTCTTTCGTCGAGTCGAGTTGGTAGCTCTCTCGAAGAATCACGCGGTGACCGTCTTTCGTCCGGTTACGACACGCCGGTCATCGGATCCGATCCGGCTCGTACACCATCCTGATGGACGCAACCCGTGTCGACGACCTTCTCCAGTCCGATCAGCCTGCCAGTGCCTCGCGCCGCCGCCACAGCCGGGCAACCGTCCATGGCCCGAACACGAGCGAGATGATGTTGATCCCGGTCTCGACCGCCATGTCCGCAGTCATGTGCCGGTAGCTGCCGTGCTCGAGGTTCCACAGCGTGTCCATGGCCCCGAGGAATGTCATCGCGCCGCCGGCCGCGATCCCAAGCGGGATGGCGACCGCTCGTCCCCTTGTCAGGTGCCAGGCACTCGTTGCGAAGCTCGCGGCCATCAGTCCATCGGCGGCCGGAAAGGCGTTCTCGAACGCGATATAGGCGGCATCGTCGGACGACCTGACATGTCCGGCAGTGAAGTAGTCGAGCCAGTACACCGCGACGCCGCCGGCGACGCTGCCCATCGCAACCGCGTGCAGCCGATCGCCCCACGTCGGCGGTGGATTCATCACGCTCCCTCCAGTGCATCCGAGTATGGCGGCTGCTCTTCGTAGTTGAGGGTGTAGGGCTGGTCGGCGCGTCGGTGGCCGGGTCGGCCGGCGAGGTGCCGCCGGTCGGGGTCACCCGCCCTGTGCGCTGCTGCACGCCCTTCATTATGGGCGCGCGACGCACGACCGGCTCCGGCTGGGGTTGCCCTCGTCAGCGGGCCGGGTCGTCCTGGAACTGCCGGACCTCTTGCGAGCAGCGGCAGGCGACGGCGATCTTCGCGGCCCACTCGAGTGCCGCCTCCCGCGAGGGCAGCTCGAGAACGGTGTAACCGCCGTTGGGCACCTTGTGGCCGGGGTACGTGCCCTCGGTGACGGTGCCGTCACCGGCCACGAGCACCGGGTCTACGTCCTCATCGATCCCTCCGGCGAAGACGTACACGCCCGCCGCCTTGGCCTCGTCGATGACGGCATGGGAGGCTTCGACCACCGCCTCGAAGTCCTCCTCGGGGAAGACCATGGCCTCGCCAGGGAACGAGATCAGGTACTTCGCCATTCGAGGACTCCTCTGCTCCTGCCGCGTCATCCGCCGGCTCTTCTCTACGGCACCGCTCGAATGCCCAGCCCGATTGCGGCTCCGGCGCCCGACATGTGCTCGAGGTAGGGCGTCGCGACGGACCCGTAGAACCTCCTCGACGCTCTCCCCACGACCGCTTTCTCCTGTTGCGATGGACGGGTTCACCGGATTCGAGGCCGCCGCCGCGAAGAGCTCCCCGAGGCGGTCGCGGTCATGGCTCCCTTCCACCTTGCCCTCCCGGGCAAGCCGGCAGGGCCGCGTGGTGCCCTGCCGTCGGCCTACGGTATAAATACATCTTGTGTCTATGTCGTATTCAGCCGCCGAGGCGGCCTACCGCGAGGTCAAGGAGCAGATCCTCTCGGGTGAGCTGCCCGGCGGGGATCTGATCAGCGAAGGGGAGATCGCCGCACGGATGTCGTGCAGCCGCACCCCGGTGCGCGAGGCCTTCCTCCGGCTCGAGGCGGAGGGCTGGATGCGCCTGTACCCCAAGCGGGGCGCGCTCGTCGTCCCGGTGGCGGACGGGGAGGCCGAGCACGTCGTCGATGCGCGACGGCTGCTGGAAACGCACGCCGTGCGCGCCGTCGCGTCGGCTCCGCAGGCGCGGGAACGGCTCGAGCGCACGTTGCGCGAATGCCTGGACACCCAGCGGGAGCTGGCCGAGCGCGGGGACGTCGGCGCCTTCAGCGGCGCCGACGCGGACTTCCACCGCAGCATCGTCGCGGCGGGCGGCAATCCGCTCCTCGACAACTTCTACGCAAGCCTGCGTGAACGCCAGCGACGGATGACGGCGCGTTCGGTCGCTCGTGATCCGGCGCAGCTGCAGAAGATCATCGCCGACCACACGCACCTGGCGGATCTCGTCGCCGCCGGGGATGCCGACGCGTTCGACGAGGCGCTTCAGGTGCACATGCGTGAGGTGCACGGACTCGGAGGGGGACGACTGTGACCGCTACTACCACCGACCCCGGTCGGCTGCCGACACTTACGGAAACGGTCCCGCGCGGGACGTGGCTGCTCGTGGCCGCCGCGATGTTCACCGTCGCCTGGGGCGGCAACGAGTTCACGCCGCTGCTCGTGATGTACCGGCTCGAACACGGTTTCGCGCCGGTCGTCGTCGACCTGTTCCTCTTCGCGTACGTCCTGGGCATCGTGCCGGCCCTGCTCGTCGGCGGCCCGCTCTCCGACCGGCTCGGGCGGCGACCGGTCATGGTGCCCGCGCCGTTCGTCGGCCTGGCCGGTTCCGCGGTGCTCGCCCTCGGGGCGGACTCCGCGCCGCTGCTCATCCTCGGTCGCATCCTCTGCGGGATCGCCCTCGGTCTCGGCATGGCCGTCGGCGGCAGCTGGCTGAAGGAACTGTCCGATCCGCGCTGGGATCCGCGCGCGACTCCCGGTGCCGGTGCGCGACGGGCCGCGATGAGCCTGACCGCCGGCTTCGGGGTCGGGGCCGGGGTCGCGGGGGCCCTCGCGCAGTGGGCGCCGATGCCGAGCGCCCTGACCTACCTCGTGCACATCGGGCTGAGCGTCGGCGCCGGTGCGGCGCTGCTCCGGACGCCGGAGACCCGCCCGGCGCAGCCGGAGGTGGAACGGACTCCGCTGCGGGAGGATCTGAAGATCCCGGCGGCCGGGCACGCCCGCTTCCTGTTCGTGATCGCCCCCGTCGCCCCCTGGGTGTTCGGTGCCGCGAGTTCGGCCTACGCGATCATTCCGGCGCTGATGACCGGACACAGCGGCGACGCGCCGGTCGCGTTCTCGGCACTGCTGTGCGTCGTGGCCCTCGGTGCCGGTTTCGCGATCCAGTCGCTGGGCCGCCGGATCGACACCCCGCGCAATGCCCGGGCCGTGGTGGTGGCGCTGACGCTGCTCGTGGTGGGGATGGTCACGGCGGCGGTCGCGGCCGCGGCACTGACCGTGCCGCTGGCGCTGCTGGCCGCGGTCGTCCTGGGGTGCGGCTACGGCATGGCGCTGGTGTCGGGTCTGCAGGAGGTGCAGCGCATCGCCGGCCCCGACGACCTCGCCGGGCTCACCGCGGTGTTCTATTCGCTGAGCTATCTCGGTTTCGCGGTGCCCGCCGCCATGGTGTACCTGTCGCAGACGTACCCGGTCCTGACCTACCCGGCGATGTTCGTCGTGGGCGCCGTCGCGGCGGCCGCGTGCCTGGTGCTCGTCCTGGTCAAGTGGCGGGCGCACCTGCCGGAGCGAGCACAGGCCTGACGCCTCACGGCTCGGGCATCGGCGGCAGTGCCTTCTCGGCGAGCCACGCGTCCCACAGCGGACGCAGCGGTGCATCCGCGAACCGCGCCGCCAGATCGGTGAACTGCTCGGTGGTGACGGTCCCGTGCCGGTGCTCGGCGGTCCACTGCCGCAGCAACGCGAAGAACTTCTCGTCGCCGAGGCGCAGGCGCAGCGCGTGTAGGGTCAGGGCGCCGCGCTTGTAGACGCGGTCGTCGAACATCAGCTCCGGGCCCGGGTCGCCGAGGAGGAGGTCCTGGGGTTTGCGGCCGAGCCCCCGGTGCGCGTCGGCCGCGATCGCGTGCGCCGACAGGCCGTCGGAATTCTCCGACCACAGCCACTCCGCGTAGCAGGCGAAGCCCTCGTTCAGCCAGATGTCGCGCCACCGCGACAGGGTGAGGCTGTTGCCGAACCACTGGTGGGCGAGCTCGTGCGCGACGAGCCGCTCCTCGCTGCGGCTGCCGTCGCAGTGGTTCGCGCCGAAGATCGACAGGGTCTGCGCCTCGATCGGGATCTCGAGCTCGTCCGCGGTGACGACGACGCTGTAGTGCGTGAACGGGTAGGGCCCGAAGAGCCGGGAGAAGACGTCCATCATCTGTGGTTGCCGGCCGAAGTCCCGGTCGAAGTTCGCCTTCAGGCGCGGGGGATGCACCGCGTAGAGGGGCACCGGCCCGTCGGACACCCTACGGGTCTCGTAGTTCCCGATCTGCACGGTGGCCAGGTAGGTCGCCATCGGTTCCGGCTGTTCGTACTCCCAGGTGGTCTGGCTGGCCCTCGTCGTCCTGCGCACCAGCGTGCCGTTCGCGATCACCTGGAAGGGCGAGTCGGCGGTGACCGTGATCCGGTAGCTGGCCTTGGCGCCGGGATGGTCGTCGCAGGGGAACCACGATGCGGCGCCGTTGGGCTGACTCGCGACGAGCGACCCCTCCTCGAGTTCCTCCCAGCCGACCTCGCCCCAGGGGCTGCGGATCGGTTTCGGTGTTCCGTGATAGTGAACGACGATCGTCAGGACCCCGCCCACGGGAATCTTCCGGGCCGGGGTGACGACGAGCTTGCCGTCGCGCTGGGCGTACTTGGCGGGCCGGGAGCCGTTGACCGACAGTTTCGTCACCCGCATCGTCGGTGCGAGGTCGAGCGCGAACTTGCCGCGTGCGTCGGTGGTGGTGGCGATGACGGTGGCCGTGCCGGTGAGCCGGTTGGCCACCACCCGGTAGGTCAGGTCGAGCTCGTACCGCGACACGCGGTACCCGCGGTTGCCGCTCCGCGGCAGGTACGGATCGATCGGGGCGTCCGGCTTCGCGGTCCTGCCGTTGTCGCGCGACTTCTTCGGGTCGTTTCCCGGCTTCACTGCGGGGACCAATCGCTCGGGTGTGACCACGGTGCGATCGGATTGCCTTGCCATCTGCTCGAATCCGGAACGACGTCGCCGCGCATCACCAGCGAGGCGGGACCGACGGTGGCGCCGGCTCCGATTCCGGCCGCGGGCAGTGCGACGCACTGGGGGCCGAGGGTGGCGCCGGCGCCGAGCGTGACGGTGTCCATGGACATGATCCGATCATGGAACAGGTGCGTTTGCACAACACATCCGCGTTCCACCGTCGCGCCGTCGCCGAGGGTCACCAGGTCGGCCTCCGGCAGCCAGTAGCTCTCGCACCACACCCCGCGGCCGATCTTCGCGCCCAGGCCCCGCAGCCACAGGTTCATCACGGCCGTTCCGGTGGCGGGCCGGGCGAACCACGGCGCCGCGACGGTTTCGACGAACGTGTCGGCCACCTCGTTGCGCCACACGAACCAACTCCACAGCGGGTGCTCCTCGCGGCCGATGCGCCCGACGGCCACCCACTTGGCGGTCACGGACACGATGCCGGCCACGGCGCCGGCAAGGATGAGCACGAGGCCGCTCAGCGCCGCGGCCGGGCCGTATCCCGCCGCGCCGGCCAGCGCCTGCAGGGCGAACAGGACGCCGAGGCCGATGCCGAACGTGACGATCATGGGGAGCAGGCGGAAGGTCTCGACGAAGCCGCGTGCCACCCGGAGCCGCAGCGGGGGCGCGAACGTGCGGCTCGAGTCGCCGTCGTTCGCGGCGCGGCGCAGCCGCACCGGTGGGCTGCCCAGCCACGAGGAACCCGACTTGGCCTTCGACGGGGCAGCGGAGAGCACGGCGACGAGCCCGTACTTGGGCACCCGGCGCCCGGGGGCGGCCATGCCCGAGTTGCCGAGGAACGCGCGCTTGCCGACCTTGGCCCGGGAGATGTACAGCCAGCCGCCACCGAGTTCGTAGCTGGCGACCATGGTGTCGTCGGCGAGGAAGGCGCCGTCGGCGACGCGGGTGAACTTGGGCACCATCAGCACGGTGGAGGCTTCGACGTCCTTGCCGATGTCGGCGCCGAGCAGCCGCAGCCAGCCGGGGGTGAGCATCGAGGCGTAGAGCGGGAACAGGAACGTGCGCGAGCTGTCCATCAGGCGCTCGGTCGCCCACACCTGCCAGCCGACGCGGCTGCGGACGGGGTGGTGGCCCTCGATCATGCCGAGGGACAGGGCGCGCACCGACAGCACCGTGAGCGCGGCGAACACGAACAGGGTCAACAGTGCGGCCACCGGCAGGATCGCTGCGCTGCGGAGCAACGCGTCGGTCAGGTCGGCGGTGCCGCGGATCCACCATCCGACCAGCGTGAGGCCGGCGGCGATCGAGACGATCGGCAGCGAGGCCAGCGCCACCGACGTGAGGCCGAAGACCGGCACCCACCACGCGGCGCGGCGCGGCGGCTCGTCGGGCCACGGATGTACGGCTTTGCCGACCTTCCGCGCAGGGGAGCCCGCCCAGTGCTGGCCGGCCTTGACCCGGCCGAAGACGGCGGAGCCGGCCTCGACCTCGGCGTTCTTGCCGATCTTGGCGCCCGGGGCGAGCGTCGAGCGGGCACCGACGGTGGCGCCGGCGCCGATCCGGATGGTGCCGATGTGGACCTCGTCGCCGTCGACCCAGTGGCCGGACAGGTCGACCTCGGGTTCGACGGAACAGCCGTCGCCGAGTTCGAGCATGCCGGTCACCGGCGGCAGGCTGTGCAGGTCGACGCCCTGACCGACCTTCGCGCCGAGGGCGCGGGCGTAGTACAGCATCCACGGCGCCCCGGACAGGTTCACCGCGCCGCTGGCCTCCGACAGCCGCAGCGCCGTCCACAGCCGCAGGTGTTCGCTGCCGCCCCTCGGATAGGTGCCGGGTTCCAGGTTGCGCAGCAGCAGCCGCGTCCCGGCGACGGCGACGGACATCCGGCCGAGCGGGGTCAGGAACAGCAGGATGCCGAGCGCCACCCACCACCACGACACCGGCGCGAGCCACGGCAGGTCGACGAACAGCGCGAAGACGTTGTTCGCCGTCGCCAGCCATGTCACCCATTGCAGTCCGGTCAGGGTGGTGAGCGGCACCGTGATGGCCAGCTGCAGCAGCTGCGTCCGGCGTGGGACGGGGGCCACCTGCCGCGGCGCGACCATCGCGGACGGTGCGAGGTCGTCGAGATACCCGGCCAGCGAGCCGAGCCGCGGATGGTCGTACAGTTCGGCGACGGTCATCGCGGGGTAGCGCTCGCGCAGGGCGGTCACCAGCTGGGCCGCGGAGAGGGAGCCGCCGCCCAGTTCGAAGAAGTCGTCGTCGATGCTCTCGATCGGGGTGCCGAGGATCGACACCCACAGTCCGGCGACCCACTCGGCGGTCGGGTCGAGACCCAGGGCCTCGGCGGAGTCGGCCTCGGCGCCGGGCAGCGGCCACGGCAGCGCGTTGCGGTCCACCTTGCCGGAGGTGCGGGTGGGCAGCTCGTCCACCAGCGCCAGCCGCGGCACCAGGGCCGCGGGCAACTGCTCGCCGAGCAGGTCGCGCGCGGAGGCGAGGTCGAACTCCGGGTCGGTGCTGGCGATGTACCCGACGAGGATCGAGTGCCCGGCCGTGGTCTTGCGCACGGCGGCCGCGCCGCCGGCGACGCCGGGCAGGTTCTGCAGAGCGTTGTCGACCTCGCCGAGCTCGATGCGCCGACCGCCGATCTTGACCTGATCGTCGGCGCGTCCCTGGAACAGCAGGCCCCTGCGGTCGAGGGTGACCAGGTCGCCGCTGCGGTACGCGCGGTCCCAGCCGAGGGTGGGCATGGGGGCGTATTTCTCGGCGTCCTTGGCCGGGTCGAGGTAGCGAGCCAGTCCGACGCCGCCGATGACGAGTTCGCCGGTACCGCCCTCGGGCACGGGCCGGCCGTCGGCGTCCACCACGGCGAGGTCCCAGCCGTCGAGCGGCAGGCCGATGCGGATCGGGCCCTTGCCGTCCATGGTTGCCGCGCATGCGACGACGGTGGCCTCGGTCGGCCCGTAGGTGTTCCACACCTCGCGACCGGGCACGGCCAGTCGCTCGGCGAGGTCCGGCGGGCAGGCCTCGCCACCGAAGATCAACAGCCGCACCGCTTCGAGCGCCTCGGCGGGCCACATCGCCGCGAGGGTGGGGACGGTGGAGACGACGCTGATGTCGCGGGAGACCAGCCACGGCCCGAGGTCCATCCCGGACCGCACGAGCGAGCGGGGCGCCGGCACGAGGCACGCGCCGTGCCGCCACGCCAGCCACATCTCCTCGCAGGAGGCGTCGAAGGCGACCGACAGTCCGGCCAGTACGCGGTCGCCGGGCCCGATCGGGTTCTCGCGCAGGAACAGCCGGGCCTCGGCGTCGACGAAGGCGGCGGCGCTGCGATGGCTGACCGCGACGCCCTTGGGGGTGCCGGTGGAGCCGGAGGTGAAGATGATCCAGGCGGCGTCGTCGAGGCGCGGGCCGCGCAGCTGTGGCGCGGGCGACGGCGGCGCGGTGCCCGGGCCGATGCCGTCGGCGGTGACGACGGCGGTGACCATCGCCTCCCCGAACACGAGTTCGGCGCGTTCGTCGGGGTCGTCCGCGTCCACCGGCACGTAGGCCGCGCCGGCCGCGAGGATGCCCAGGATCATCACGTACAGGTCCTTGGAGCCGGACGGCATGCGCACGCCGACGCGGTCACCGGCGCCGACTCCCGCGTCGGCGAGCCGGTACGAGCAGGCGATGACCTCCTCGACGAGTTCGGTGTAGCTGAGAGTGACGGTGCCGTCGTCGACGGCCGGGGCGTCCGGGTGGGTGTCGGCGGTGGCCCGCAGGATGTCGACGAGGGTGCGGGGGGCCGGGGCGTGGGAGGAGCGAACGAACTCCTCGGGGATGCGATACGACCGATCCGGATCCGTCGTGGGCTGGGCAGGCAATCGCATGTCCTTCTCTCGGCCTGGTGATGCGTTCGTCCGGTTATCTCACGGTCAGATGGACGGAGGGTGAACATCGGGTGTGTCGGTGCCCACTCCATCGGTGGAATCTCCCGCTCGACCCGGCGTCGCGCTCCGCGGCGCGGCGTCCGACTCTGCTCGAAAAACCTTATCTCCCTGAAACTTCCGTTTGCGGGACGACGGCCGCCGCGATTCCGGTTTGACATCCGTGCGCGCTCCTGCAATCCTCTTCGGCAGGTCACGAGAACCAGCGACAAGCCCCGGCTAGCTGGTCGGCAACCCTCCTCCGCGGTGGGGTGCTCCGGGTGACGACCAGGCCGTGTTTCCACACCGGGACACGGCAAGCGCGGATTCGGACCGTGATCGCACTCGGGCGACGAGGCGACCACCGGCGAATCCCTGAACGACGAGGGAACGTCATGACTGCTGCCGTACTGACCGCCGACACCTGCATCGCCCCGTTCGCCCGGGTCACCGGATGTGACCTGCAGGTACCCCTGGTCCAGGGTGGTACCTGCACCTACGCCAACTTCGACTACGCGGCGAGCGCGCCCGCCCTCGAAGCGGTCACCGAGCGGATCGCCGAGCTCCTGCCGTACTACGCCAGTGTGCACCGCGGTGCCGGTTACGCCTCCCGGATCTCCACCTCGAGCTACGAGCAGGCTCGTGAGTCGGTGGCCCGATTCGTGTGCGCCGCAGACGATCAGGTGGTGGTGTTCACCCGCAACACCACCGACTCCCTCAACCTCCTGGCCGGAGCCGTACCCGGCGACGTCGTGGTGCTCGACGTCGAGCACCACGCAAACCTGTTGCCCTGGAAGAACGCCCGCGTCGTCGAGGCCGCGGACACCGTCGCCGAGACGGTCCGCCGGCTCGTCGCCGAGCTGTGCAGCAAGCCCGCCGCGCTGCTCGCCGTCACCGGCGCCTCCAACGTGACCGGCGAGGTCCTCCCGATCGCCGAACTCGCCGACGTGGCGCACGCCTGCGGCGCCCGGATCCTCGTCGACGGAGCGCAATTGGTGCCGCACCGGCGGATCGACCTCACCGCTCTCGGCGTCGACTACCTCGCGTTCTCGGGTCACAAGCTCTACGCCCCGTTCGGTGCCGGCGCTCTGGTCGGACGCCGGGACTGGCTCGACGTCGCGGAACCGTATCTCGCAGGGGGCGGTGCGGTCCGCGAAGTGCGTCTCGGTCACACCGAATGGGCGTGCGCCCCGGCGCGGCACGAGGCCGGCACGCCGAACGTGCTCGGCGTCGCGGCCCTCGCCGCGGCGTGCGACGCGCTCGCCGGTTTCGACGCCGACGCCGTCGCCGAGCACGAGGAGGCGCTGTGCCGGCGCCTCCTCGGCGGGCTGCGCGACCTCGACGGCGTGGAGATCCTGCGGCTGTGGAGCGACTCGCCGGACTCGGTCGGCATCGTCACCTTCACGGTCTCCGGATTCGAACCCGGCGAGGTGGCGTCGTACCTGTCCGCCGAGCACGGAATCGGTGTGCGCGACGGCCGGTTCTGCGCACACCCGCTGCTCGCGCGGGTCGGCCTGCCCGGCGGTGCGGTGCGCGCCTCCCTGGGGCTCGGCAGCTCGTCCGCCGACGTGGACCGCCTGCTCGACGCGCTGCGCGGGCTCGTCGACGCCGGTCCCGGCTGGACCTACGCCAAGACCGACGGCCTGTGGGGACCGTCGCCCGAGACCCGTCCGGGCCTGGTGGAGTCCACCGCCGGCGCCGCGCAGTGCAGCTGACCGATTCCCGGGCGGACCGCCGGACAGGCACTGCCCGCCGGTCGAGCCGGCAGGTCTAGTCGACGTCGACGTCGACGGCCGCCGTGATGCGCATCAGCTCGCGGAACGTCGTGCGGAACAGCGTGCGCGGATGCCCGCCGGAGGCCCACAGCTCGGGGAAAGCGGCCAGGGCGGTGTCGACGTACGTGGTCAGGTTCGTCGGATGCCCGAGCGGTGCCACCCCGCCGACGGGCTGCCCGGTGACCTCGGTGACCACGTCCGGGGGCGCCGCAACGAGCGCACCACCGAGGCGTTTGCCCGTCCGTTCCAGGTTCACCCGATGCGCACCCGAGACCAGCAGCAGCACCGGTTCGTCGTCGAGCAGGAACACCAGCGACTTGACGATCGCACCCACGTCGACCCCGAGTGCGGCCGCCGCCTGCTCCGCGGTGTGCACCGACTCCGGCTGGGTTGTGATCAGCCCGTGATGACCGCGCGCGATGAGCGTGTCGGCCACCCGAGCGGCATTCGGATGCAGTGTCCCGGACATGGTTCCAGCCTAGGAGCCCACCGCCGTCCGTGGCCCCGATCGACAGGGCTGCCCGCAGTCGGCGGTCAATACAGGGGAAAGCCGTCCTCCGGTCCGAGCATGCGCTCGAGCCGGGTACGGGTGATCTTGGCCAGTTCCTCCGTGCACGCTTTGCGCTCCGCCTCGGGTTCGTGCGCGAGGCGGTGGTGAAGATCCGTCAGCAGTTCCCCCGGCCCGCGTCCCTGGGGGCACCACAGGTAGCGGTAGCCGAAGCGCTCCTCGTAGGCGGCCGCCGCGGCCGTGATCGCGGTCATCAACGCCTCGTCCTCGTCCCACAGCGAGCACTGCTCGAGCCGCGAGGCGGTGCTGCCGCGCCGGCGTCCCACCACCGGGTGGCAGTCGAGGGCCTCCGCGATCTCCGCGTCGCCCAGCGAGAACAGGGCGGCGTCGGCTCGGGCGAACAGTTCCGAGTAGCTCGCGTAGGGCCGCCCGGCCGCCACCGACTGGGCCCAGGTCAGCGACGCGCAACACTCGTACAGCGCATGGGTGGCGCCCCGCCGGGACAGGGCATTGAAGGCGCCCAGACCGATGCCCTGATGCATCAACATGGCAGTCGCTCCTTTGCGAGTCGGACCGTTCGTGTCCTCAGGATCCGTCCGGTTCGCGGCGGTCACCAGTGGGGTAGCAGGGAATTTTCGAGGCTGTAACGAGCGGCCCTCGTCGGCCGTCCGAAGCGCAGACATTACTGTTGAGTAATGACTGCAGTTTCCCACTGGAAAGCGTTCACCGTCGACGTCGCCGACCACGTCGCCCGCGTCACGCTGGTCGGGCCCGGCAAGGGCAACGCGATGGGTCCCGACTTCTGGACCGAGCTGCCCGTGCTGTTCGGCGAGCTCGACGCCGATCCGGACGTGCGCGCCGTCGTGCTCGCCGGCGCCGGCAAGCACTTCTCCTTCGGCCTCGACCTGCCCGCCATGAGCGGCGACCTGGGCAAGGTCCTCGCCGACAAGGCGCTGGCCGCCCCGCGCACCGAGTTCCACGAGATGGTCAAGCGGATGCAGGCGGCGATCACCGCGGTCGCGGACTGCCGCAAGCCGGTCGTCGCGGCCGTGCAGGGCTGGTGCATCGGCGGCGGCGTGGACCTGATCTCGGCGGCCGACATCCGCTACGCCAGTGCCGACGCGAAGTTCAGCGTCCGCGAGGTCAAGGTCGGGATGGTCGCCGACGTGGGTAGCCTCGCCCGCCTGCCGCTGATCATCGGCGACGGGCACCTGCGCGAACTCGCCCTCACCGGCAAGGACATCGACGCGGCACGTGCGGAGAAGATCGGTCTGGTCAACGACGTCTTCGCCGACGCCGACGCCGTTCTGGCGGCCGCGCAGGCCACCGCCGCCGAGATCGCGGCGAACCCGCCGCTGGTCGTGCACGGCATCAAGGACGTCCTCGACCACAGCCGCTCGGCGCGCGTCGACGACAGCCTGCGCTACGTGGCGGCCTGGAACGCGGCGTTCCTGCCGTCGGAGGACCTGACCGAGGCCATTACGGCAGTCTTCGAGAAGCGGCCCCCGGAGTTCCGGGGGCGGTAGAGGATGGACGGGTGCGACGGCATCCGGCCCTGACGTGGGGCGGCCGGCTGGTGCCGGTCGTCCCACTGTTGTATCCGGCGGTCTATCGGCCGTGGCAGCTGCGCTGGGGTGCGACCAGGACCGAAGTGGCTCAGCGGGTTCCGGGTGATGAGATCGTGCCCGGTCCGCACTGGTCGGCGACCCGTGCGGTGTCGATCGCGGCCGACCCCGAGGACGTGTGGCCCTGGCTGGTCCAGATGGGGGCGGGGGACCGTGCCGGCTGGTACAGCTACGACCTCGTCGACAACGGCGGGAAGCCGAGCGCCGGCGAGATCCGGCCCGAACTGCAGCGGCTCGAGGTCGGCGACCCCGTCCGGCTCGTCGCGGGTTCTCCGGCCGCCTTCCGGGTGGAGTCGATCGACCCCGGACGTTCGCTCGTGTATGCCCACTCGCACGACGGTGGCACGGTCACCGCCGTGCTGGTGCTGCGCCCGGACGGTCCCGGCCGTAGCCGGCTGGTGCATCGCGTGCGATTCCGCATCCCTCCGTCGCCGTTCGCTGTCGGCTGGGCCGCCCTCATGGACGCGGGGGACTTCGTGATGTCCCGGCGGATGCTGCTCGGCATCCGGGACCGGGCCGAGCGGCATGCCCGACGGCGCCGGGGCGGGCCGCCGCCTGTCGACGAAAGTCATGGGGCCACAATGGATTTCCGGCTCATGATCCCGGTGCGCCGACCGCCCGGTGCGGCGTTCGCGCTGCTCGCCGACGTTCAGGAACACGTGGGTGCACCGGCGCGCACGGGCGTCCGGATGAGCAAATCTCCACTCGGTCCGACCGCCGAGGGCACCCGGTGGCACGAGCGGGTGCGGCTCGCGCCGGGCTGGTGGATGTCCGTCGACAGCGTCGTGACCGCGATCGAGGAGCCGGAGCTGCTCGGGATGGACTTCCGGAGCGCCTGGTTCACCGGTCACCTCGACTACCGGATCGAGCCCACCCCGGGGGGATGTCTCCTGCGGCAGCACTTCGTCATGCGGTTGCCGCGCCCGCTGCAGTCGTGGTCGGCGCGGGTGGACGCCCGGCTCCGCCCGCGCCTGCTCGATCGGCTCGCCGAGGTCCGGGACGCGATCGAGCAGGGCGTGTGAGAACGCGTTCGGGCTCCGCAGCCGGCGGCCGCGGAGCCCGAACGATGCGTGGTGTCAGTGCCCGCCGTCGGCCTTCAGGCGCTCGATCGACGCGGAGACCTCGGCCTCGGCCTCGGCGCGGCCGACCCAGTCCGCGGCCTCGACGTGCTTGCCCGGCTCGAGGTCCTTGTAGTGCACGAAGAAGTGCTTGATGGCGTCCAGTTCGAACTGCGAGACGTCGCTGATGTCCTTGACGTGGTCCCAGCGCGGATCGCCCGCGGGCACGGCGAGGACCTTGTCGTCGCCCCCGGCCTCGTCGACCATCTTGAACATGCCCACCGGGCGGGCCTCGACGATGACGCCGGGGAACACCGACTCGGGCAGCAGCACCATGCAGTCCAGCGGGTCGCCGTCCTCGCCGAGGGTGTTCTCGATGTAGCCGTAGTCGGCGGGGTAGCCGAACGAGGTGTAGAGGTAGCGGTCCAGCTTCACACGGCCGGTTTCGTGATCGACCTCGTACTTGTTGCGCTGTCCCTTGGGGATCTCGATGGTGACCTCGAACTCCACGCCGTGTCCTCACTTGTAAGTCGATACGACTGCCGTATCTGCGGTGATGGTCCGCACAGAGGATAACGGGTCGGCGCTAGGCTGGTGGCGCAGGTGCCGGACCAGCGGGGCGGCCACCAGGGCGCGCGTTTCGCCGGAGCGGACGCCGCGGGATTCGACACAGCGGAGGCGTGTTGGCGGGGCAGGGCAAGAAGAAGCTGGGCACACTGGCGGGACGGCGCCGCCGGAACCTCCGGATCCTGTTCACCATCTGGGGAGCGGGAACCGTCGCGCTGCTCGTGGGGGGAGCCTTCGCGCTCTCCGACGTCCGCAGCGGGGAGGCCGCCGCCGCGATAGCGCCCGCGCCGGCGCCCGTCACCGCAACCCCGCAGGTGGCGCCGGTACCCGCCGACGCGCTCGCCCCCACCGCTCCCGCGCTGGCGGCCGCGCTCGCACCGGCGCTGGGGAACGCGGGACTCGGCAACTTCACCGGCTCGATCACCGACGCCGCCACGGGCACCGTGCTGTGGTCGAAGGATCCCGCCCGGCCGATGATCCCGGCGTCGACGACGAAGGTCCTCACCGCCGCTGCGGCGCTGCTCGCCCTGCCCGCCGAACACCGCGTCACCACCAAGGTCGTCGAGGGTGGCCGGCCGGGGGAGATCGTGCTCGTCGCCGGCGGCGATCCCACCCTCACCGCCCGGCCCGTCGGCGAATCCGGCTTCTACGCCGGCGCCCCGCGCATCGCCGACCTGGTGCAGCAGATTCAGCGGAGCGGCACCGTCGTCGACACGGTGCTCGTCGACGCCGGTGCCTACGCCGGCGACCCTCTTGCCCCCGGCTGGTTCCCGGCCGACATCGCCGGCGGTTCCGTGGCCCCGATCGAACCGGTGATGCTCGACGGCGGCCGCCTGAACCCGCTCGAGGACGAGTCGCCGCGCACGCCCACCCCCGCCCTCGACGCCGGTCGGGCCCTCGCCGCAGCACTCGGCGCCGACCCCGCCCGGGTCGCCGCCGGCACCGCCCGGCCCGGAGCAGCCCCGCTGGCCGCGGTCCAGTCGGCGCCGCTGCGCGACCGGCTCGGGCAGATGATGGGCTACTCCGACAATGTCCTCGCCGAGGCCGTCGGCCGCGAGATCGCCGCGGCCGAGGGCGCCGAGCCGTCGTTCCGCGGCGCGGTCGACAGCGTCTCCGCGGTCCTGCGCGAGGCCGGATTCGACCTGACCGGGCTCACCCTCCACGACGTGAGCGGGCTGTCCGTCGACAACCGGATTCCCGCGCAACTGCTCGACGGGGTGATGGCCGCCGCCGCCGGAACCGAACAGGCGTCGCTGCGCCCGATGCTGGACTACCTGCCCGTCGCCGGCGCCACCGGCACCCTCTCCGAGCGCTACGCCTCGACCAATCGCGACGGGGCGGGTTGGGTCCGCGCGAAGACGGGCACTCTGTCACAGGCGAGCGGCCTGACCGGATTCGTCGTCGACACCGACGGACGGGTGCTGACGTTCGCCCTGTTGTCCAACGACCGTCCGCCGGGCGAGAGCCGGCCGGCCCTCGACGCGGTGGCGGCGACCCTCCGAGGATGCGGATGCCGATGACCGACCAGGACCGGACGCTGGGTGACGCGATCGACTGGAAGCTCGCGGCCGGGATCGGGGCGCGCCTGACCCGACCGGGCCCGGCGATGTCGCGCTACACCGCCGAGACCGTCTCCGCCGAGCTGGCGTCGGCCGCCGACCGCGCCGAGCCGCCGGTGCGGGAGCTGACCGGACTCGGTGACGGGCGGGACGTGCCGCCCGCCGCGGTCGTCGACCGGTCCGGCTGGGTGCACGCCGCCGCCAGGTCGATGGCAGACCTCACCGGTTCCGGGCCCGCCGACGGCCGCTGGGTCGGCAAGCCCGCCGGCGTGCAGGCCGGTGCGATGCTCGCGTACCTTTCCTCCGCCGTGCTCGGTCAGTACGACCCGTTCTCACGGTCTCTGCTGCTCGTCGCGCCGAACGTCGTCGCGGTCGAGCGGGCGCTGCGGGTGCCCACCGCCGACTTCCGGCTGTGGGTGTGCCTGCACGAGGTCACCCACCGCGTGCAGTTCGCCGAGGCGCCGTGGATGGCAGATCTGATGCGCGAGGCCGCGGCGGAGCTGGGCCGGACCGCGGAAGAGTCGTTCACCGACCTGGCCGGCCGGATCACCGGGGTCCTGCGCGATCGCCGGCCGGGCGAGGAGAAACCCATGGCCGAGCGCGGCGTGCTCGGTCTCGTCCGAGCGGTGCAGTCCGAACCCCAGCGCGCCGCACTCGACCGCATGCTGGCCCTCGGCACCGTGCTCGAAGGCCACGCCGACCATGTGATGGACGCGGTCGGGCCCACCGTGGTGCCCGCCGTCGCGCAGATCCGCCGGGCGTTCGACAACCGCCGGCGCCGGGCCGTGAACCCCGTCCACCGCATCATCCGCGCACTGCTCGGGATGGACGCCAAGATGGCCCAGTACGTGCAGGGCAAGAAGTTCGTCGACACCGTCGTCGAGCGGGCGGGCATGGCCCGGTTCAACGTCGTCTGGAGCGGTCCGGACGCGATGCCGACCCTCGCCGAGATCGACGACCCCCACGCGTGGATCGCGCGGGTGCTGGGCTGACGGTGTCGTCCGAGCGGCCGCTCCTGCCCGAGACCCCTGCCCTCCACGAGGTGCGCCTGGCCGTGCGGCGGTGGGTCGCGGCCCACGGCCGGTCCGTCGCGGTCGGCCTGTCCGGCGGCGCCGACTCGTCGGCCCTGACCGCCGCCGCCGTCGCCGAGGCGGATTCGGTGCGGGCCGTCGTCGTCGACCACGGCCTGCAGCCCGGCTCCGGCGACGTGGCCGCCCTGGCCGCGGAGTTCGCGCGATCCGCCGGGTGCGGATCGGTGCAGGTCGTCCGCGTCGCGGTGACCGGCTCCGGCGGACTCGAGGCGGCAGCGCGCGCGGCCCGCTACCGGGCGCTCGGCGAGGCCCGGGCGGGGTTGCCCGTGCTGCTCGGGCACACGCTCGACGATCAGGCCGAGACGGTGCTGCTCGGGCTGGGCCGCGGTTCCGGTGCCCGGTCCCTCCGCGGCATGTGCGAGTTCGACGATCCGTGGGGCCGCCCCCTGCTCGGGGTGCGCCGCGAGGTCACCCGCCGGGCATGCGCGGAACTGGGGTACGCGCCCTACGAGGACGCGCACAACAGCGACCGGCGCTTCACCCGGGTGCGGCTGCGTGAGGAGGTGCTGCCGCTGCTCGAGGAGGTG
Source organism: Rhodococcus sp. YH1 (assembly GCF_009939605.1). Taxonomy (NCBI): domain Bacteria; kingdom Bacillati; phylum Actinomycetota; class Actinomycetes; order Mycobacteriales; family Nocardiaceae; genus Rhodococcus; species Rhodococcus sp. YH1. Next base: position 17,367 of record NZ_WVTE01000235.1, read on the forward strand.
CTCGGGGGTGGGGTCGCGTCGGCCCTGGCGCGCACGGCCCGGCAGTTGCGCGAGGACGAGGACGCATTGGAGGAACTGGCCCTGCAACTGCTCGCGGAGGCCCGGGCCGGGACCGGCCTGGCCGTGGACGCCCTCGCCGGCACTCCCGTGGCGGTGCGACGGCGGGTCCTGCGGCGATGGCTGCTCGACTCGGGGGCGTCGGCGCCGACGGACCGCACCCTGCGGGCCGCCGACGAGCTGATCGGCCGGTGGCGCGGGCAGGGCGCGGTGGCCGTGGGCGGCGGGCCGGAGCCCGGCGTCAGGTTGGTGGTCACGCGTCGGCGTGGCAGGCTGATCGTCGAGTTCGTCGGCCGGCGACAGGGCGCGGACGACTGAGGGAAGGCAGGAAGAACCCGGTGTACGAGAACGACATCGCGTCGGTACTGATCTCCGAGGACCAGATCAAGCAGCGCACGAAGGAGCTGGCCGAGACCATCGCCACGCGCTACCCGGTGGGCGCACCCGAGGGTGACCTGCTGCTCATCGGCGTGCTCAAGGGCGCGATCTTCTTCATGACCGACTTCGCGCGGGCACTGCCGATCCCCACCCAGATGGAGTTCATGGCGGTCAGCTCGTACGGGTCGTCCACGTCCTCGTCCGGTGTGGTGCGCATCCTCAAGGACCTCGACAAGGACATCGCCGGCCGGAACGTGCTGATCGTCGAGGACATCATCGACTCCGGCCTGACGCTGTCCTGGCTCATGCGCAACCTCTCCTCGCGCAACCCGGCGTCCCTCGAGGTGGTGACGTTGCTGCGCAAGCCGGAGGCCGTGAAGGTCGACGTCCACGTCGCCGACGTGGGATTCGACATCCCGGACGAGTTCGTCGTCGGCTACGGCCTCGACTACGACGAGCGCTACCGCGATCTGCCGTACATCGGCACCCTCGACCCGAAGGTCTACACCGGCTGATCCGAGGTCGGCCCCACCGGATCGCGCGTCGACCGCGTCGGGGCCATGCCGCGCTGCAGTGCCCGCAGGTCGTCCTCCATGATGCGGAACAACCAGTACACGAGCACGAACGCGGCGATGCTGCCCACCGCCAGCACCCGGACCGCGACGAGAACCTGCTGGATCTCCTCGGGCGAGAGATACGTCACGCCGGCGACCCCGACGAGCGGCACGGCCGCCGCGAGCGCCAGGTAACGCACACTGCGCCGGTGCAGCCCCTCGAGTTCGCGGGCGTCCGTGGCGTCGGTCGCCCCGTGCGGCAGGAACGCCGGATACAACGATCGCACCATGTAGAAGGCGACCAGGAAGAACGGGTAGGCGACGGCGATCGCGCCGCACACCAGGATCGACGTGAGGAAGTGCGCGGCCGAGGGGCCGTCGATGTTGCCGCCGACGAAGTGCAGCGCGACGGGGAACGCGATGCCCGCGACCGTCCACAGGGTCATCACCACCGCGGCGACGCGGTCGCTGATCAGCAGCGCGTCGTGCCGGGCCCGGGCGAGTTCCACCGCGTTGTAGCTGCGGCCGCGGTGGAGGCCGCGCGGCACGGTGATCAGCCGTCGGCACAGGTACACGATGATCACCGTGCCGAGGGGGAAGGTGATCCCGTTGATGATCAGCGCGAGCTGTTCGAACTCGCGCTGGGTGTCCGGTGGGAGCCGGTCGACGATCAGGTTCGCATTGTGCTGGTAGTTGTACAGGGCGGCCAGCACGTTCGGGATCGCGATCGCGGCCGTGAGGATCGGCACCACGGGGCGGCGCAGCCGGGCCCGCCAGCTGTGCGGCGGCGGGTCGACGAGGTCCCGGGCCCGCGGATCGAGGCACAGGTCGAACTGCTGGGCCAGCTCCGCGCCCGACGCCCACCGGTCCGCCGGATCCGGCTCGAGGCACTTCGCGAGCACCCGGAGCAGGGTCTGGGGGCAGTCGGCCGGTACCCGCTCGCGTGCAGCCGCGGTCAGTCCCGCGCGGCGCCGCGCGAGCATGGTCTCGAGCGCGGGCAGGGTCTCGGCGCCCAGATCGTCCTCGCTGTTGGGCCGGCCGCCGGTGAGCAGTTCCCACAGCATCACCCCGAGCGCGTAGATGTCGCTGCGGGTGTCCATGTCCGCGGCGGTGCCGGGCAGCCCGGGATGGCACGCCTCGAGTTGTTCGGGCGACATGTAGGCCAGGGACCCGCCGAGGTACGCCACGGCGGACGTGCCGCCGACGGACTCGGCGAAGCTGATGTTGAAGTCGGCGAGCTTGGGCACGCCCTCCGCGGTGAGCAGGACGTTGGCCGGCTTGACGTCGCGGTGCAGCACGCCGCGCCGGTCGGCGTAGTCCAGCGCGGAGGCGAGCCGGCGGCCGAGCCACGCGACGGTCTCGGGCCAGGTCAGGCTCTCGAGCCGGCTGCGCACGGTCGACTCGGCGGGCCGGATCTCACCCTTCTCGGCGAGGGTCTCGTCGACGACGTCGAGCAGGAGCCGGCCGCTGCGCTGCTCCGGCGGGGTGGTGCGCACCCGGTGCAGCACCCGCAGCAGCGTCCCGCCCGGCAGATACTGCATGTACAGCAGCCGCAGGCCGTGTTCCGGCAGGATCCGCTGGTCGAAGACGCGGACGATGTAGTCGTGGTCGAGCTGGGCGAGGGTCTGCGCCTCGGTGCCGCGGTCGGGGGAGATCTTCACCGCGACGAGCCGCTGCATCGAGTGCTGCCGGGCGAGGAACACGCGGCCGAAGGCGCCGCGGCCGAGGTTGGTGAGCAGGTCGAAGTCGTCGATCCGGTTCCCGGCCTCGACGTCGTCGATGCCGGCGGGGACGCGGACCGGGAAGGGCTCGGTCGTCGCCTCGCCAGGAAGGACGGCCGCAGCCGTGCGGGTCGGCTCGGTGGTCGCATCGGCCGTGCGCGTGAGGTCAACAGGTGCGGTACGGGTGGGATCGGCCTCAACCGTGCGGGTCGGCTCGGCCGCAGCCGTGCGGGTCGGGTCGGCCGCAACCGTGCGGGTCGGGTCGGCCGCAGCCGTGCGGGTCGGCTCGGCCGCAGCCGTTCGGGTCGGCTCGGCCTCGGTGATCCGGGTCGGGTCGGCCTCGGTTGCAGCGTCCGGCTCCTGCATGGCCATGCGAAATGATAACCACGTCGTGGCCCGTGACCGCAGGCACCTGACGCGACCGGGAACCCCCGGGTGGTCCCGGACGTTGATCCTTCGGACCGTGCGGCCGCGCGAGGGCAACGCTGCGCGTCCACGCGGTAACCTTGCGGTGTCCGGTTCGTCGCCGGACTCCTCGGGACGACCACGATGATGACCGCACTATCGAAAGGACCGGCCGGCCGGGCCGAACCTGTATGAACCGCAAGACAGTGTTCCGTAATCTGGCGATCGTCGCCGGCATCCTGTTGGTCATCTACGCCTTCAGCTACTTCGGCGACGACACCCGCGGTTTCGCCAAGGTGGACACGTCTGTCGCGATCGCCCAGCTCGACGCGAACAACGTCAGCCGGGCGCAGATCGACGACCGCGAGCAGCAGGTCCGCCTGTGGCTGAAGAGCGGCAACGAGGCGACCGGGGACAACACCGAGATCCTCGCGAAGTACCCGGAGTCGGCGTCCGAGCAGATCTTCGACAAGGTCGCCGGCGCGGGCCTCGAGAAGTTCGACACCACCGTCACCCAGGAGAGCTGGCTGACGTCGATCCTGCTGTTCGTGCTCCCGATGATCATCCTGCTCGGGGTGTTCTTCTTCGTGATGAGCCGCATGCAGGGCGGTGGCCGCGGCGGCATGATGGGCTTCGGCAAGTCCAAGGCCAAGCAGCTGTCCAAGGACATGCCCAAGACCACGTTCGCCGACGTCGCCGGTGCGGACGAGGCGGTCGAAGAGCTGTACGAGATCAAGGACTTCCTCCAGAACCCGGCGCGCTACCAGGCCCTCGGCGCGAAGATCCCGAAGGGCGTGCTGCTGTACGGACCTCCCGGTACGGGCAAGACGCTGCTCGCCCGCGCGGTCGCCGGCGAGGCCGGTGTTCCGTTCTTCACCATCTCCGGTTCGGACTTCGTGGAGATGTTCGTCGGTGTCGGCGCGTCCCGCGTGCGCGACCTGTTCGAGCAGGCCAAGCAGAACAGCCCGTGCATCATCTTCGTCGACGAGATCGACGCGGTCGGCCGCCAGCGTGGCGCCGGCCTCGGCGGTGGCCACGACGAACGTGAGCAGACGCTCAACCAGCTGCTCGTCGAGATGGACGGCTTCGGGGACCGGCAGGGCATCATCCTCATCGCCGCCACCAACCGTCCCGACATCCTGGATCCGGCCCTGCTGCGTCCGGGCCGGTTCGACCGGCAGATCCCGGTCAGCAATCCCGATCTCGCCGGGCGCCGGGCGATCCTGCAGGTGCATTCCAAGGGCAAGCCGCTCGACCAGAACGCCGACCTCGAGGGGCTGGCCAAGCGCACGGTCGGCATGTCCGGTGCCGACCTGGCCAACGTCGTGAACGAGGCCGCGCTGCTCACTGCGCGCGAGAACGGCACCGTCATCACCGAGGCCTCGCTCGAGGAGTCGGTGGACCGCGTGATCGGCGGCCCGCGGCGCAAGAGCCGCATCATCAGCGAGCACGAGAAGAAGATCACCGCCTACCACGAGGGCGGGCACACGCTCGCCGCCTGGGCGATGCCGGACATCGAGCCGGTCTACAAGGTGACGATCCTCGCCCGTGGCCGCACCGGTGGTCACGCGATGACCGTCCCCGAGGACGACAAGGGCCTGATGACCCGCTCGGAGATGATCGCCCGCCTGGTGATGGCCATGGGTGGCCGCGCCGCCGAGGAACTCGTGTTCCACGAGCCGACGACGGGTGCCTCCTCCGACATCGACCAGGCCACCAAGATCGCCCGGGCGATGGTCACCGAGTACGGCATGAGCGCCCGCCTCGGCGCCGTCCGCTACGGGCAGGAACACGGCGATCCGTTCCTCGGCCGCTCGATGGGCGTGCAGTCCGACTACTCGCACGAGGTGGCCCGCGAGATCGACGAGGAGGTACGCAACCTCATCGAGGCCGCGCACACCGAGGCGTGGGCGATCCTCAACGACTACCGCGACGCGCTGGACCTGCTCGCCGGTGAGCTGCTCGAGCACGAGACCCTCACCCGCAAGGACCTCGAGCGGATCCTCGCCTCCGTCGAGAAGCGGCCACGGATCACCGAATTCAACGACTTCGGTGGACGCACGCCGTCGGACAAGCCCCCGATCAAGACGCCGGCCGAGCTGGCGAAGGAACGCGGCGAGCCGTGGCCGCCGGAAGCGGTGCGCCCGTCCTTCACCAAGCCCGCCCAGCCGCAGCCGCAGCCCGCGGCGCCGACGAACGGGCATCCGGCGCCGGTGCCGGCGCCCGCCTCGGAGCCCCTGCCGGGCTTCGGGCAGCCGCCGCACCCGGGTGGGCCGCGTCATGCGACCCGGCCCGACTACGGCGCGCCGGCCGGCTGGTCGGCACCCGGTTGGCCGCCGGCCGAGTCCGAGCAGCCGCCGCAGAGCACCTATCCTGGGTATCCGCAATGGACCCAGCCCGCGCGCCCGGCCGACGACGACGAGCGGCAGACCGGTAGGAACGTGGCTCCCGATCCACCGCCGACACAGCCGTGGGAGGGGCCGACCGGTCCGCGCTGAGCCCGAGTCAACGAGAGTGGAGGTACGGTCTGGTGTCGGTGAATCACCTGGATTCCGAGACGGATTCCGCGTCGATCGGCGGTGACGGCGAGGTCCTGCGCAGCCTGGAATCGGGCCGGGTCTTCGATCAGGCCCGCGCGGAGGCGGCCGTCCGGGAACTGTTGATCGCGGTGGGGGAGGACCCCGAGCGCGAAGGTCTGCTCGACACCCCGGCCCGCGTCGCGCGGGCGTACCGGGAGATGTTCGCCGGCCTGTACACCGATCCGGACTCGGTCCTCGACAAGACCTTCGACGAGGGCCATCAGGAACTCGTCCTGGTGCGTGACATCCCGATGTACTCCACGTGCGAGCACCACCTGGTCTCGTTCCACGGGGTCGCGCACGTGGGCTACATTCCCGGCCGCACCGGCCGGGTGACCGGGTTGTCGAAGCTGGCGCGGGTGGTGGACCTGTACGCCAAGCGCCCGCAGGTGCAGGAGCGGCTGACCAGTCAGATCGCGGATGCGCTCGTGCGCAAGCTCGATCCGGTCGGGGTGATCGTCGTCGTCGAGGCCGAGCATCTGTGCATGGCCATGCGGGGCATCCGCAAGCCCGGGGCGAGCACCACCACCTCGGCGGTGCGGGGGCTGCTGCAGTCCAACTCGGCGTCGCGCGCCGAGGCTCTGGATCTGATCCTCCGCCGGTGAGCGCGCTCCCGAACCCCGGGCGCCCGGTGGTGATGGGCGTGCTGAACGTGACCCGGGATTCGTTCTCGGACGGCGGCCGGTACCTCGACCGCGACGCGGCGATCGCGCACGGTCTGGAACTGCGCGACCTCGGCGTGGATATCGTCGACGTCGGCGGCGAATCCACCCGTCCCGGAGCGGCCCGGGTCGACCCGGAGGTCGAGGCCGGGCGCGTCGCGCCGGTCATCGCCGCCCTGAGCGCCGCCGGCATCCCCACGAGCGTCGACACCATGCGCGCGTCTGTGGCCGAGGCCGCGATCGAGGCCGGCGTCACCATCGTCAACGACGTCTCGGGTGGGCGCGCCGACTCCCGCATGGCCGCGGTCGTGGCGTCGGCAGGCGTGCCGTGGATCCTCATGCACTGGCGGCCCGCGGGCGGCTTCGTGCACGCCGGCGGGTCCACCCACTACGACGACGTGGTCCGTGAGGTCCGCGATGAGCTGATGGTGCAGGTGGATGCCGCGCTCACGGCAGGCGTGGAGCCGGCGAACATCATCCTCGATCCCGGACTCGGATTCGTGAAGGACGCCGACCACAACTGGGAACTGCTGCACCGGCTGCCCGAGCTGACCGAGCTCGGCTACCCGGTGCTGATCGGCGCGTCGCGCAAGCGGTTCCTCGGGTCCCTGCTCGCCGCCCCCGACGGCACGATCCGGCCACCCGGCGGCCGCGAGGTGGCCACCGCGGTCGTGTCGGCGCTCGCGGCCGAGCACGGGGCCTGGGGGGTGCGCGTACACGACGTGCGGGCGTCGCTCGATGCCGTCGCCGTCGTCGGCGCGTGGCAGCGCGGCAGTGCGGCGGGAGGACCGGCGTGAGCGACCGGATCGAACTGCGCGGACTGCGCGTACGCGGCCACCACGGCGTGTTCGACCACGAGAAGCGCGACGGTCAGGACTTCCTGATCGACATCGTCGCGTGGCTCGATCTCGCGCCGGCCGCGGCGAGCGACGCCCTCGACGACACCCTGCACTACGGCATCCTCGCCGAGCGGGCCGCCGCGATCGTCGCGGGCCCGTCGCGGGACCTCATCGAGACCGTCGCCGGCGAGATCGCCGCCGACGTCCTCACCGATCCGCGGGTTACCCGGGTCGAGGTCACCGTCCACAAGCCGTCGGCGCCGATCCCGCTCACCTTCGCGGACGTAGCGGTGGTGGTCGATCGCACCCGGAGCGGCTCGTGAGCCGGGTGGTGCTGTCCATCGGGTCGAACATCGGGGACCGGCCGGCGCACCTGCGCTCGGTCACCGAGGCCCTCGCCGACCGGATCGTGGGTGTGTCACCGGTGTACTCGACCGCGCCGTGGGGCGGGGTCGAGCAGCAGGACTTCCTCAACGCGGTCGTCGTCGCGGAGGACCCGTCGCTGGACTGCCGCGGCTGGCTCGAGCTGGGCCGGCAGCTCGAGGCCGCCGCCGACCGGGTCCGGGAGCAGCGGTGGGGCCCGCGCAGCCTCGACGTCGACGTGGTCACCTGCCACGACTCGGACGGTAACGAGGTTCTCAGCGACGATGCCGAACTGACCCTGCCGCATCCGCGTGCCCACCTGCGCGCCTTCGTGCTCGTCCCGTGGTGGGACGTCGAACCCCAGGCGACGCTGACGGTCGACGGCACGCGACGACCGTTGACGGAGTGGCTCGCCGCTCTCGACGTCGACGAACGCGAAGGGGTGCGCCGCACCGAATACCGGCTGGAACCGCCGCGGTGATGAAGGCGACGCGTATCCGGGACCTGCTGGCGCTGGCGGTGCTCGCCGCCGTCGCGGCGTGGTTGCTGGCGCGCGGCCTGTACGGCACGTTGCCGCCGATCCCCGTCTACGCGGGGGCGTCGCTGTACCCGGTGGCGATCGTCGAGGTGGTGCTGGCGTTCATGATCCGTTCCCGGGTGGGCAAGCACGAGATCGGCGACGGGCCGCACCAGTTGCATCCCATCACGGCGGCCCGCGCGGTGGCGCTGGCGAAGGCGTCGGCTCTGGTCGGGGCGGCCAGCGCGGGCATCTGGGCAGGATTCCTGCTGTACCTGGTTCCGCAGCGGCCGGTGCTGCAGGCCGCAGTCGAGGACAGCGCCGGGGTGATCGTCGGGCTGCTCGCCGGCGTGGCGCTCGCGGCTGCCGCGCTGTGGCTCGAACACTGTTGCCGGACACCGGAAGACCCGGACGAGCCCGCGACCTGACCGGGGCGGCGAATCCTGTGCGCTCGACTCTCGGGACCCGGCGGCCGCGCCCAGTAGTCTGGAACGCATGGGGACTCCGGTGCGAACGAGGAAGGGCCGTCGGTCACGGCGCAGCGCGAGTTCTGTGATCGTGGCGGCGCTGCTCGCCCTGGCGTTGATCGCGTCGCTGTTCCTGGTCTTCAGCGACAGCGTCCAGCTGCTGCGCGTCGGTCTGGTCGTCGCGTTGTGGGCCGCCACCGTCGGCGCGATCGCGATGACGAAGTACCGTCGCGAGTCCGCGCTGGACCGTGCCAAGGTCCGGGATCTGCAGACCGTGTACGAGTTGCAGCTCGAACGGGAGATCGCGGCGCGGCGCGAGTACGAGCTGACCGTCGAGGAGAAGGTCAGGTCGGAGCTGCGGATCGATGCCGACCAGATGGCGGCCCTGCGCGCCGAGCTCGGTGCCCTGCGCCGCAACCTCGAGGTGCTCTTCGAGGGCCGGCTGCCCGAGGACCGCGCGGCGTTGTGGGCGGGCCGGGGACAACTGCAGGAGCTCGGCGGCGGGAACTTCCGGGTGACGGCCGCGCCCCGTCCGGCAGGCCCGTTCTTCGCCTCGCCCGACGACGAGCCGGTGACCGCCGAGACCACGGTGGTCACCGACGGCGACACGACGACGGCCGTGCCCCGCCGGCCGGCGGGCGCGACGGCCGCTCCCGGCGGATCCGAGGACACGGAACGGCGGGACCGGACCGAGCCGGAGGAACCGGCCGAACCGGAGGGCCGGGCCGAGTCCGGGTCGCAGCCGGAGGAACCCGAGGAGCAGGCCGAGGCCCCCGAGGCGGACGACGACGCCGAGCCCACGGGCCGACGCGCCCGGCGACGGCGGCCGGACGGTGCCGGCGGCGAGGGGGCACACAGCCAGGGCCGCACGGTCGCGGAGATCCTCGCCGCCCTGTCCGCCGAGCGCTGAGCGTTCGCCGCGCCGGGTGAGGCGCAGATCACGTTCCCCGGCCATGGCCGGGGTTGCTCGGGCCGCGCTATTGTCGGTCGGAACGTCTGGTACCCGCCGAGCGGGACTGGAACGAACGAGAGGACTCCCGTGACCTCCTTCGGGATCACAAACGAGCCTGCGCCTGCACGACTGACGGTCGGAATCGTTTCCGCCGGGCGGGTGGGCACAGCGATCGGCGCGGCACTCGAACGCGTCGGCCACCTGGTCGTGGCCTGTTCCGCGGTATCCGAACTGTCCAAGCACCGCGCCCGCACCCGGCTTCCGGACACCGAGGTTCTCCCCGTCGACGAGGTCGCCGCCCGCTGCGACCTGCTGCTCCTCGCCGTTCCGGACTCGGAACTCGGCTCGCTCGTCCGCGGGCTCGCCGCCACCGGCTCCGTCTCGCGCGGCACGATCGTCGCCCACACGTCCGGCGCGAACGGCGTCGGCATCCTCGCTCCGCTCACCGAGCAGGGCATCGTGCCGCTCGCCATCCACCCGGCGATGACCTTCACCGGCCACGACGAGGACACTGCCCGGCTCGCCTCGGCGTGCTTCGGCATCACGGCCGCCGACGACATCGGCTACGCGATCGCCCAGTCCCTCGTGCTCGAGATCGGTGGCGAACCGGTGCGCGTCCGCGAGGAGCGGCGCGCGCTGTACCACGCCGCGCTCGCGCACGGCAGCAACCACCTCGTCACCCTCGTGGTGGATGCGGTGGAGGCGCTGCGGGTGGCGCTCGAGGGCGACGAACTGCTCGGCCAGCAACTCGTCGACGACGCGCCCGGCGGTGTCGCCGAGCGGGTGCTGCAGCCGCTGTTGTCGGCGGCCCTCGACAACGCGTTGCGCCGCGGGCCGTCCGCGCTGACCGGACCAGTCGCCCGCGGCGACGCACAGGCCGTGGCCACGCACCTGCGGGTGCTCGGGGAGGTCGATCCCCGGATCGCTGCCGGATACCGCGCGATGTCCCTGCGATCCGCGCAGCGCGCCGGAGCGAAACCCGAACTGATGGAGATCCTCGAAGGGGCTGATCACGGTGAGTGAATCGCAACAGGGCGGCTACGTGCGCGGCGAACTGACCGTGCACCACGACCCCGCCGCCCTGACCAAGGTCACCAAGGCGCTGCGTGGTGTCGGCCGCACGGTCGCCCTCGTGCCGACGATGGGCGCCCTGCACGCCGGTCACCTGGAGCTCGTGCGGCAGGCGAAGCTCACCGGTGCCGTGGTGGTGGTGTCCGTCTTCGTCAATCCGTTGCAGTTCGGGGCCGGTGAGGATCTCGACGCCTACCCGCGCACCCTCGACGCCGACCTGGAGCTGCTGCGGGAGGCCGGCGTCGAGCTGGCGTTCGTGCCGTCGGTGTCCGCGATGTACCCGAAGGGCCGGCGGACCGTGATCCACCCGGGGCCGCTGGGGGCGGAGCTCGAGGGTGGCAGCCGCCCGACGCATTTCGCGGGGATGCTCACGGTGGTGGCGAAGCTGCTGCAGATCGTCGCCCCCAATGTCGCCTTCTTCGGCGAGAAGGACTACCAGCAGCTCGCCCTGATCCGGCAGATGGTGGAGGACCTCAACTTCGACGTCCGCATCGTGGGCGTGCCCACGGTGCGTGAGCAGGACGGGCTGGCGCTGTCCTCACGCAACCGCTACCTGGATCCGGAACAGCGCCGGGTCGCCACCGTGCTGTCCGCGGCGCTGGTCGCCGGGGCGCACGCCGCCGCCGGCGGTCCCGAGGCGGTGCTCACCACCGCGCGCGAGGTGCTCGCCGCCGCGCCCGAGGTGGAGCTGGACTACCTCGAGCTGCGCGGCGTGGACCTCGGGCCCGCGCCGGACCGCGGCGACGGCCGACTGCTGATCGCCGCGCGGATCGGCAGCACCCGGCTCATCGACAACGTCGGTGTCGCGATCGGCACCGGATTCCTCGAACGCGAGACCGGCCCGGTCGACGCGTCCACCCCCGACGACCTGCTCACTCGCCGATAGCGCGACCGGCCCGAAAAAGCTGAGGAGACACCATGTTCCGCACGATGATGAAGTCGAAGATCCACCGCGCCACGGTGACCCACGCCGATCTGCACTACGTGGGTTCGGTAACCGTCGACCAGGACCTGATGGACGCCGCCGACCTGCTCGAGGGCGAGCAGGTCGCCATCGTCGACATCGACAACGGCAACCGTCTCGAAACCTATGTCATCGCGGGCGAGCGCGGCTCCGGCATCATCGGGATCAACGGTGCGGCAGCGCGTCTCGTGAGTCCCGGTGATCTCGTCATCCTCATCGCCTACGGCGTGATGAACGAGCAGGAGTGCCGCGACTACGACCCGCGCGTGGTGTTCGTCGACGCGGACAACCGGCAGGTCGAGCTCGGCAACGATCCGGCGCACGCGCCGGAGGGTTCCGGCCTGATCACCCCGCGCATGCTCGCCACTCTCGACTCCGGTTCGTTGGTGTAGCAGTGCTCCTCGCTGTCGACGTCCGGAACACGAACGTCGTCCTGGGTTTGTTCACCGGCAGCGGCTCGCACGCGAAGCTGTTGCGGGACTGGCGGATGCGCACCGATCCGCGCATGACCGCCGACGAGCTCGCGCTCATCTTCCGTGGTCTGCTCGGCGGGTACGCCGACCAGATCACCGGCGTGACCGCGTTGTCCACGGTGCCGTCGGTGCTGCGCGAGATCCGGGTGATGCTGAGCCGCTACTGGGAACACGTGCCGCACGTGGTCGTCGAGCCGGGTGTGCGCACCGGGGTGCCGCTGCTCGTCGACAACCCCAAGGAGGTCGGCGCCGATCGCATCGTCAACAGCCTTGCGGCACATCACTTCTACGACCGGCCGTGCATCGTGGTCGACTTCGGGACGTCCACGTGCGTGGACGTGGTCTCGGCGAAGGGCGAGTTCCTCGGCGGCATCATCGCCCCCGGCATCGAGGTGTCGATGGACGCGCTGGCCTCCCAGTCCGCGGCGCTGCGGAAGGTGGAACTGCTGCGCCCGCGCGCCGTGGTCGGCAAGAACACCGTCGAATGCATGCAGTCCGGTGCGGTTTTCGGATTCGCCGGGATGGTCGACGGGCTGGTGCGCCTGGTGCGTGCCGAGCAGCGCGGATTCGAGGGTGACGACGTCGCGGTCATCGGGACCGGCGACCGTGCGCCGTTGATCATGCCGGAGTCCGAGACGCTCGAGCACCACGAACCGGACCTGACGCTGGAGGGCCTGCGCCTGGTGTACGAGCGCAATCTCGCACGGCGCGGCGCCCGATCTGCCGCCGTGGGTTCCGCCCGCCGCGATCCTGTGCAAGAATAGTCGCCGTGATCCGCTGCATGAGCGCCCAGGAGTGTTGTCGAGGCTGACGTCCGCCTCGATCGTTCACCCATACCTGGAGTCACCCTCATGCGCACTGCGCTTGCTGCATCCTTCGTCGCCGCACCCGTTCACACTCTCCCGCTCACCACCGAGCGCACCTATCCGGCCGGGTTGGCCGCGACCGTCGCGCGCGGCGCGGTGGTCGTCGACATCCGCACCCACGCCGAACGCGCCGTCCAGGGCACCCTGCCCGGGGCGCTGGCCATCTCCGCCGAGCTGCTGCCCCGGCGCCTGCATCCCACCAGCGACGAGCGTCTGGCGGTGGCCGTCGACCGCGACGTCGAGTGGGTCGTGGTCTCGGCCTCCGGCGCGGAGACCGACGCCGTCGTCGCCGCGCTGCAGGCGCTCGGGCTGCGCCGCGTCACCGGCCTCGTCGGCGGGTACGCGGCTCTCGCGGCGGCCGGGGCGACCGATGCGATCGCCGCGGCCCCGCACGTCGAGGACGACGTGGCGCGCGTGACCGCGCACTGACCCGGCGGGCGCCGGCGCCCCGGGCACCTCGGCCCTGCGCAGGCGCTGGTCCTGCGCAGGCGCTCGAGGCGGTCCGATAGTCTGGTCACCCGTGAGTGATGCACCCGTTCAGCAGTCCGACGACACCCCCGAGCAGATCCGCATCCGCCGCGAGAAGCGCGAACGGATCCTGGCGCAGGGCAAGGACGCGTACCCCGTCGTCGTGCCCCGCACTCACACCCTCGCGGAGATCCGGGAGAAGTATCCGGACCTCGAGCCCGACACGACGACCGGGGAACAGGTCGGCGTCGCGGGCCGGGTCATCTTCTTCCGCAACACGGGCAAGCTGTGCTTCGCCACGCTGCAGGAGGGCGACGGCACCCAGTTGCAGGCGATGATCAGCCTCAACGGCGTCGGCGAGGAGTCCCTTGCGGCGTGGAAGCACGACGTGGACCTGGGCGACTTCGTGTTCGTGCACGGCGAGGTGATCAGCTCTCGGCGCGGCGAGCTCAGCGTCATGGCGGACTCGTGGCAGATGGCCGCCAAGGCCCTGCGGCCGCTGCCGGTGGCGCACAAGGAGATGAACGAGGAGACCCGGGTCCGGCAGCGCTACGCCGACCTGATCGTGCGTCCCGAGGCCCGCGCCAACGCCCGCATGCGTGTCGCGGTGGTGCGCGAGTTGCGCAACGCGCTCGAGCGGCGCGGCTTCCTCGAGGTCGAGACCCCGATGCTGCAGACCCTGCACGGCGGCGCGACGGCCCGTCCGTTCGTCACCCATTCGAACGCCCTCGACATGGATCTGTATCTGCGCATCGCGCCGGAGCTGTTCCTCAAGCGCTGCGTGGTGGGCGGCATCGAGAAGGTCTTCGAGATCAACCGAAACTTCCGCAACGAGGGTGCCGACTCCACGCACTCGCCCGAATTCGCGATGCTCGAGACGTACGAGGCGTACGGCACGTACGACGATTCGGCGACGATGACCCGGGAACTCATCCAGGAGGTGGCGATGGCGGTGTTCGGCACCCACGTCGTCACCCTCGCCGACGGCACCGAATACGACCTCGGCGGCGAGTGGAAGACGATGGAGATGTACCCGTCGCTGTCGGCGGCCATCGGAACCGAGGTCACGCCCGACACGTCGCTGGAGGAGCTGCACGCCCTCGCCGATCGGGTGGGTCTCGAGGTCCCGGAAGGCAAGGGCTGGGGCCACGGAAAGCTCGTCGAGGAGTTGTGGGAGCACCAGTGCGGCGACCAGTTGCACGAGCCGACGTTCGTGCGGGACTACCCCGTCGAGACCTCGCCCCTCACGCGGCAGCACCGCAGCAAGAACGGCGTGACCGAGAAGTGGGATCTGTACGTGCGTGGTTTCGAACTCGCCACCGGTTACTCGGAACTCGTCGACCCCGTGATCCAGCGGGAGCGGTTCGTCGACCAGGCGCGGCTCGCCTCGGCCGGTGACGACGAGGCGATGGTTCTCGACGAGGACTTCCTCGCGGCGATGGAACAGGGTATGCCTCCGACGACCGGAACCGGCATGGGAATCGACCGTTTGCTGATGGCGCTGACGGGCCTCGGAATCCGGGAAACAATCCTGTTCCCAATTGTTCGCCCGGCGAGGTAATTGATCGCATTCGTTTTCCGTATTGCCATGAATTGATTCCCGGGTATTGTTGTCTCGTACCGCGGGGGGCCGCGCTTCTTCATTCGAGAGGATTTGCAGCACATGGCAAAGAAGGTCACCGTTACCCTGATCGACGACGTGGACGGGGAGACGGCGGCGGACGAGTCCGTGGAATTCGGGCTCGACGGAGTCACCTACGAGATCGATCTGTCGGAAGACAACGCGGCCAAGCTCCGGGAGGAATTGGAGTTCTGGGTCACTCATGCCCGCAAGGTGGGTGGCCGTAAGCGCGCGAAGGTCGTGCCCACCGCGCCCGCTCCCCGCAAGTCTTCTCGCGGCGGCACGGACCGGGAACGTACCGCGGAAATTCGGGAATGGGCCCGCAACAACGACATGCCCGTCTCGGCCCGAGGCCGTATCTCCGCCGAAATCATCGAGGCTTACAACAAGGCGCACTGAGCCGGAAGCGTCGCCTTCCGTCCGACCGAGGCGATATCCGCGACAACTGTCGCGGATATCGCCTCGTCGTCGTGCCTCGCGGAATTCTTTGTTATTCGTTCGAAAAAAGAAACGGTCGGTCGGAACGGGACGCCGCCGGAAGTGGAGACAGTCGGGAAGCGGAGACAGTGGGGAATCGGAGACAGTCGGGAATCGGAGACAGTCGGGAATCGGAGACAAGGGTCACACCCGCTCGGTATCCTGTCCGTCGCGGCGGAAACGGCGGTATCCCCGGGTAGCGTGTCGGCCATGGGAGAGCGGATTGCCGTCCCGGGTGAGACGTGCTGGCGGGTCGATCGTGCCGATCGCCTCGCCTGCATTGTCGACGCCGCCGACTATTTCCGATACGCCAAGTCGGCGATGCTGCAGGCACGGCGGCGGATCCTCCTGATCGGGTGGGACTTCGACACGAGGATCAAGCTCGAACCCGACCGGAAGACCCTCGAGGGCCCGAACCGGCTGGGCGCATTCCTCAAGTGGCTGCCGCACCGGCACCCGGATCTCGAGGTGTTCCTGCTGAAGTGGAACATCGGCGCATTCGCAGCCATCGGGCGCGGGATGACACCGGTCTTCGTGCTCAACTGGATGAGCGACCCGCGGCTCCGGCTCGAAATCGACGGCGCCCATCCCGTGGGAGCGGCACACCACCAGAAGATCATCGTGATCGACGACGCCGTCGCGTTCTGCGGGGGCATCGACATGACCGTCGATCGCTGGGACACCAGCGCGCATCCCGACCACAGCCGCTACCGGCGGGAGCCGAACGGCCGTCGGTACGGACCGTGGCACGACGTGACGACCGCGGTGGACGGCGCGGCCGCCCGCGCGATCGGCGAACAGGCTCGCGCCCGGTGGAAGGCGGCAACGGGGGAGGACCTCGAGCCGGTCGACACCGGGCACACCATCTGGCCCGACGGGCTGCGCCCGGCCCTGCGCGACGTCGATGTCGCCGTCGCACGGACCCTCCCCGAACTCGGCGACCGGGCGGAGGTGCGGGAGATCGAGGCCCTCTACCTGGCGGTGATCGCCGGCGCCCGCCGCACGCTCTACCTGGAGAGCCAGTACCTGGCGTCCCGGACCCTCGCCGAGGCCCTCGCGAAGCGGCTGCGGGAACCGGACGGCCCGCAGATCGTGCTGGTGCTGCCGCGCAACGCCGAGGGCTGGCTCGAGCAGAAGGCGATGGACGGCGCCCGCCGCAAGCTGCTGCACCTGCTGTGGAACGCCGACGTCCACGGCCGGTTCGCCGCCTACTACCCCGTCACCGCGGGCGGGGCGCCGATCTATGTGCACGCCAAGGTCGTCGTCATGGACGACGTGCTGCTGCGCATCGGCTCGTCGAACCTGAACAACCGGTCCCTGGGCTTCGACACCGAGTGCGATCTCTTCGTCGAAGCGGACCACGAGGGCGACCACATCAGCCGCGCGGTGGTCGAGATGCGAGAGCGCCTGCTGTCCGAGCACCTCGGGGTGTCCCCGGCCGACGTCGCGTCCGCCGTCCGGTCCGAAGGTTCGCTCGTCGCCGCGGTGGAGCGGTTGCGCGGACCCGGTCGGACCCTCGCGCTCTTCGAGCCGGGCACCGTCGCCGACGAGGACAGCCCCCTCGCGGAGAACGAACTCGTCGACCCGGAACGCGCCCCGCAGCGCATCGGACGGCGCATTCGCCAGCTGATGCCCCGCTGAGCAGCGTGTTCGCTGCTGGCGTACACGGAGGCGGGAACGCCGTGCCGACGTGCAGCGTTACCCCTCGTGACCGGAGTTGCCGCCGGCGCCGATCGGGTGGAGGGGCAGCGCCTCGAAACGGCGGCAACTAGAGTGTCAAGTGGGGTCGTGGAACCTGGTTCCACTCGACGACTCGAGTGCCGGAGCGAAACGCGGCAGCCGGGTCCGGAACGATCCGCGTACCGGACCTGTCGGCCGGAGAGTGTGAGGGAGTGCGATGTTCGAAAGGTTCACCGATCGCGCGCGGCGCGTCGTCGTCCTGGCTCAGGAAGAGGCCAGGATGCTCAACCACAACTACATCGGCACGGAGCACATTCTCCTGGGCCTCATTCACGAAGGCGAGGGCGTAGCGGCCAAGTCGCTCGAATCTTTGGGGATCTCCCTCGAAGGCGTCCGCAGCCAGGTCGAGGAGATCATCGGCCAGGGACAGCAGGCCCCGTCGGGCCACATCCCGTTCACGCCCCGTGCCAAGAAGGTGCTCGAGCTCAGCCTGCGTGAGGCGCTGCAGCTCGGACACAACTACATCGGTACCGAGCACATCCTCCTCGGCCTCATCCGCGAGGGCGAGGGCGTCGCGGCACAGGTGCTCGTCAAGCTCGGTGCGGACCTGAACCGGGTGCGCCAGCAGGTCATCCAGCTGCTCTCCGGGTACCAGGGCAAGGAGCCCCAGGAATCCGGCACCAGCCGTGGCGAGGCCGGCACTCCGTCGACGTCGCTGGTGCTCGACCAGTTCGGCCGCAACCTCACGCAGGCCGCGCTCGAGGGCAAGCTCGACCCCGTCATCGGTCGCGCCAAGGAAATCGAGCGCGTCATGCAGGTCCTGAGCCGCCGCACCAAGAACAACCCGGTGCTCATCGGCGAGCCGGGCGTCGGCAAGACCGCCGTCGTCGAGGGCCTGGCGCAGGCCATCGTCAACGGCGAGGTCCCCGAGACGCTCAAGGACAAGCAGCTGTACACCCTCGACCTCGGTTCGCTGGTCGCGGGCAGCCGCTACCGCGGTGACTTCGAGGAACGCCTGAAGAAGGTGCTCAAGGAGATCAACAGCCGCGGCGACATCATCCTGTTCATCGACGAGCTGCACACGCTCGTCGGGGCGGGTGCCGCCGAGGGCGCCATCGACGCGGCGTCGATCCTGAAGCCGAAGCTGGCGCGCGGCGAGCTGCAGACCATCGGTGCCACCACCCTCGACGAGTACCGCAAGTACATCGAGAAGGACGCCGCGCTCGAGCGCCGGTTCCAGCCGGTGCAGGTGGGCGAGCCGACGGTCGAGCACACCATCGAGATCCTCAAGGGCCTGCGCGACCGGTACGAGGCGCACCACCGCGTGTCCATCACCGACAAGGCGCTGGTCGCCGCGGCGAGCCTGGCCGACCGCTACATCAACGACCGCTTCCTGCCGGACAAGGCGATCGACCTCATCGACGAGGCCGGTGCGCGCATGCGCATCCGCCGGATGACCGCGCCGCCGGACCTGCGCGAGTTCGACGACAAGATCGCCGACGCGCGCCGGGAGAAGGAGTCCGCGATCGACGCGCAGGACTTCGAGAAGGCCGCGAACCTGCGCGACAAGGAGAAGCAGCTCGTCGCGCAGCGCGCCGAGCGCGAGAAGCAGTGGCGCGCCGGTGATCTCGACGTCATCGCCGAGGTCGACGAGGAGCAGATCGCCGAGGTCCTCGCCAACTGGACCGGTATCCCGGTGTTCAAGCTCACCGAGGAGGAGACCACCCGTCTGCTCCGCATGGAGGACGAGCTGCACAAGCGGATCATCGGCCAGGAGGACGCCGTCAGGGCCGTCGCCAAGGCGATCCGGCGTACCCGCGCCGGCCTGAAGGACCCGAAGCGTCCCGCCGGTTCGTTCATCTTCGCCGGCCCGTCCGGCGTCGGTAAGACCGAGCTGTCGAAGGCGCTCGCGAACTTCCTGTTCGGCGAGGACGACGCGCTCATCCAGATCGACATGGGCGAGTTCCACGACCGGTTCACCGCGTCGCGGCTCTTCGGTGCCCCTCCGGGCTACGTCGGCTACGAAGAGGGCGGCCAGCTCACCGAGAAGGTGCGCCGCAAGCCGTTCTCCGTGGTCCTGTTCGACGAGATCGAGAAGGCCCACCAGGAGATCTACAACACCCTCCTGCAGGTCCTCGAGGACGGCCGCCTCACCGACGGCCAGGGACGCACGGTCGACTTCAAGAACACCGTGCTGATCTTCACCTCGAACCTCGGTACCGCCGACATCTCGAAGGCGGTCGGCCTGGGCTTCACCAAGGGCTCCGGCGCCGAGTCGAACTACGAGCGGATGAAGCTCAAGGTCAACGACGAGCTGAAGAAGCACTTCCGGCCCGAGTTCCTCAACCGCATCGACGACATCATCGTCTTCCACCAGCTCACGCAGGATCAGATCATCCAGATGGTGGACCTGATGATCGGCCGCGTCGAGGTGCAGCTGAAGAACAAGGACATGGGCATCGAGCTCACCGAGAAGGCGAAGTCGCTGCTCGCGAAGCGGGGCTTCGATCCGGTCCTCGGCGCCCGGCCGCTGCGCCGCACGATCCAGCGCGAGATCGAGGACCAGCTCTCGGAGAAGATCCTCTTCAACGAGATCGGCCCCGGCCAGATCGTCCTGGTCGACGTCGAAGGCTGGGACGGCGAGGGTGCCGGAGAGAACGCGAAGTTCACCTTCACCCCGAGCGAGAAGCCGGCCGCGGTGCCCGACACCCCGGCGGTGGCCCTGGCCAAGGACGCCGAGTAGTCCTGCTCCGACGAACGCCGACGGGCGGCACCCACTGCGGGTGCCGCCCGTCGGCGTTGGTGTGTCGGGATCAGCGCCGCCAGGCCGCGGTGTCCCGCCCGGACCAGTTCGCGAGCCGCTCGACGGGGCTCGCGTCCGGCGCCGGCTCGACGGCCGCGCCGAAGGGAACCCGTCCGCCGCGCACGGAGGCGGGGATCTTGCTGCGCGCGACGACGAACGCGGCCTCCACGAGCACCGGATCCGGCTCGGCCGGCAGTCCCGTGGCGACGGCGAGATCCCAGCCGTGCACGAGGGCCTCGTTGAGACTGCTCAGCACCGCGGCGCGGCCGGGCACCGTTCCCCACGGCGCGACGACGGGCCGGTCGAGCAGGTCGTCGTCGCTCCACACCTTCCGGTAGTGGGCCTGCGCCCGCTCGAGTTCGGCGCGCCACGCGTCGTCGGGCACGCCGGTCAGGAACTCCGGAACGCTCAGCGGGTCGCCGTCGCTGCCGATCACGCGGCCGCGATCGACGGTGGCGACGAGGTGGCCGAGCAGCGCGCGCACGTCGTAGTCCGGGCAGGGCGTCGGGTCGGTCATCTGCTCGGGGCGGACCTCGTCGATCAGCGTGGCCACCCACGCCAGGGCGTCGCGGTAGAGGGGACGGGGGTCGGACGCGGTGCTCATGTCGGGCCTTTCGGTCGTGTGGTTGCTGCCGGACACGATCCTGCACGCGAAACACGACACCTTCTGTCATGTATTTCTGGGAGAGTTCGGCAGGTGCGAGCCGATCGGTTGCTGTCCCTGGTCCTGCTGCTGCGACACCGGGGCCGGATGACCGCGCCCGCGATCGCCAGGGAACTCGAGGTCTCGGTGCGCACCGTGCTGCGCGACGTCGAGGCCCTGTCGGCGGCCGGGATCCCCGTCTACGCCGAACGCGGACGCGACGGCGGTTTCGCGCTGCTCCCCGGCTTCACCACCGACCTGACCGGCCTGACCGTCGACGAGGCGACCGCCCTGCTCGCGGCGAGCGCGTCGGCCACCCCCGACTCGCTCGGCATGGCCTCCGCGTTCGCCTCGGCGATGCGGAAGGTGACCGTCGCGCTGCCCGAGGCGCAGCGCACCGCCGCCGCGCGGGTCGGGGAGCGGATCGTCGTCAGCTCGTCGGGGTGGGTGGTCGATCACCGGCGGGACGAGCACCTCGGCGTCGTCCAGCAGGCCGTGTTCACCGATCGCCGCCTGCGCATCCGCTACCGCTCCCGTGGCGCCGAGGCGCGGTGGCGGACGGTCGACCCGCTCGGGCTGGTCAGCGCGGCGGGCCGCTGGTATCTGGTGGCGCTGCATCGCGGCGCCGAACGCACCTACCGCCTCTCCCGCATGGAACGGGTGCAACCGCTCGACACCGCGGCTCACCGCCCACCCGACGTCGACCTCGCCCGGATCTGGCAGCGGCGCCGCACCGAGTTCCGGGCCGGTCTGGGCACGGTCACCGCCGCGGTGCGGATCCGGGACCGGCGCCGGGAAGACCTCGCGGCGATCGCGATCCGCGTCGTCGCGCAGCGGCCCACCGGCGACGGCTGGTGGGAGGCCGAGGCGGAGTTCGGCGGGGCCACCCACGCCGGCGCCGCGATGTGGCAACTCGGCGACGACGCCGAGCTGCTCGGGCCGCCCGAACTCCGGGAGCAGGTCCGGTCGTCGGCCGAGCGCCTCGCCGAGCGGCACCGGTAGCCCGGCCCGTCACCGCGCCACTGCGGTTCTCGTCGCCGCATCGCCGCGGTCCGGGACGCGAGGGGCGGCGACGAACGCCTCCTCCGCGATCTGGGCCGCGTAGACCGCCGGGTCGATCCGCGCGACGAGGTCGGCGGTCTGGGTCGCCATGGCCCGCAGCGCGGTGAGTTTGCGGTCGAGCGCGAGCCCGTGCAGCCGGACGTGGACCGCGAGCCGCTCTTCGCGCACGCCCGTGGGGCGCTCGTCGCTCATGTACATGCCCCATTCCTCGTAGAGGTCCCGGAACCGGTCGAGATGCTCCACGGTGGGGGTGGCGTACAGCAGCCGGGAACGGCAACCGCGGTCACGCCAGGCCCGGGTGACCCAGCGGTGCACGGCGGTGTGGTCGGGGTGGTAGGTCATCCCGTCGGCACCGAAGGTCAGGATCGTGCCGGGGCGGACGTCGTCGAGGAGCCGTCCGGCCCACGCGAGACCGGTGTCCTCGTGCTCGGCGAGGGCACCGTCCGGCAGGCCGAGGACGTGGTGCTCTTCGACACCGAGGACGGCCATGGCGGCGGCCGCTTCCCAGCGGCGGACCCGGCCCAGCCGCTCCGGAGGCCACGAGCGGGGGTCGGCGGTTCCGTGCTCGCCGGCGGTGGCCGAGGCGCACACGACGCGCCGGCCGTCGTCGCGGGCGGCGGCCATGACGCCGGCGGCGAGGTAGGTCTCGTCGTCGGGGTGGGCCCAGATCGACAGGATCGTCCCGGACAGGGGCAGGGATGTCGTCGCGTTCATGCCTCTCACGGTCCGTGCGGGCCCTGCCCCGGCGCTCCCGCGCGCTCTCGGCGCGCTGGGATCCGGTGGGAGCGCGGTGAGAGCAGGCGGGCGCATCGTCGTGGCCATGGACACCACACTCACCATGAACCCCACCCGGAACCGGACCGCGGCCGAGTTGCCGACCGAGATGCTGGAGCGGTTCCGATCCCGTGCCGGCGAACTCGACCGGTCCAACTCCTACTTCGACGAGGACCTCGTCGAGCTGCGGGGCGCCGGCTATCTCGCCGCCGCCGTACCCACCCGCTACGGGGGATGGGGCCTCGATCTGGCCCGGCTGGCCGCGAGCCAGCGGCGCCTCGCCCGCTACGCCCCGGCGACCGCGCTGGCGATGACGATGCACTCCTACTGGATCGGGATCGCCACCGAACTGGAACGCACGGGCGACACGTCGCTCCGCTGGATCCTGGAGGCCGCGGTGGCCGGCGACGTGTTCGCCGCCGGACACGCCGAGACGGGCAACGACATCCCGGTGCTGCTGTCGACGTGCCGGGCGCAGCGCGTGGCGGGCGGCTACCGGCTCACCGGCCGCAAACAGTTCGGCTCCAACGGTCCGGCGTGGCGGTGGCTCGGCGCGCACGCCGTCGACGCGGACGCGGCGGGCGGGCCGCACATCGTGCACGCCTTCGTCGAACGAGGCAGCGCGGGGGTGAAGGTCGTGGAGACGTGGGACACCCTCGGCATGCGGCCGACGCAGAGCCACGACACGGTTCTCGACGACGTCTTCGTGCCCGACGACCGCATCGGGCGGGTCGTACCCGCGGGCGACGGCAGCGACCCGTTCCTCGTGGCGATGACGATGTGGCCGCTCTCGCTCATGGCGGCGGTGTACCTGGGGATCGCCGACCGCGCCCTGGAACTCGCCGTCCGCAGCGCCCGGCGCAAGACCTCGGTGGCGATCGAGCGGGGCGCGTACGCGTACAACCCGTTCGTGCAGCACCAGGTCGCGGAGATGTATCTCGAGCTGGACGCCGCCTCGGCGACGCTCGACCGGTTCGTCGCGGACTGGGTGGCCGGCACGGACCACGGCGACGAGTGGGTGCCCAAGGTGTATGCGATGAAGTGGCGGGCGGTGGAAGCGGCCAAACGGGTCGTCGACATCGCCCTCGACGTGGCCGGTGGCGCCGGCATGTTCACCGGGAACGAGCTCGAACGCCTCTACCGCGACGTGCGGTGCGGGGGATTCCACCCCGGCAACGACGCGCTCACCCACGAACTCGTCGAAGTAGGAGTTGGACCGGTCGAGTTCGCCGGCACGGGATCGGAACCGCTCCAGCATCTCGGTCGGCAACTCGGCCGCGGTCCGGTTCCGGGTGGGGTTCATGGT
>NZ_WVTE01000236.1:0-40807 GCF_009939605.1 Rhodococcus sp. YH1
CGGGGCCCGGATCGTGCTGCACCTGGCGCTCGAACTGGCCCGCCGCGGCGGCGGTGTCGGGGCCGCGGCCCTGTGCGGCGGCGGCGGCCAGGGCGACGCCCTCATCGTCCGCGTCCCCAAGGCGTAGACCGCGTCCAATACTCTCGTCGCCGCCCCCGCGCACCGCGTGGGGGCGGTGACGTCTCTCACAGCAACGACAGCTCGTCGTAGCCGATCGGCACAATGGTGTGCATGGCGAACTTCTTCGATCTCAGCACCCCGGCCAAGCGGTTCCGCTTCGTCGCCGTCCTCGAGGCCTTCACCTGGGCCGGCCTGCTCGTCGGCATGGCGTTCAAGTACCTGCCCGAGAACGGCAACGAGATCGGGGTGAAGATCTTCGGCCCGCTGCACGGCGGCGTGTTCGTGGCCTTCGTCCTCGTCGCCCTCCTCACCGCGCGGGCGCTGAAGTGGAACCTGGTCACCACGGGCCTAGCCCTGATCTCGTCCGTCCCGCCGTTCGGCACGATCGTCTTCGAATGGTGGGCTGTGCGCACCGGCCGGCTGGCGGAACTGTCCGCGCAAGCGCGTCCGGTGGACGCGCCCGCACTCGCCTGACCTGCTGTCCCCTGTCGCGCGGAACGTGACAGACTGGACGGCGTGACTCGACCAGGTTCCCGTCCTGCAGCACGTTCCGCCGCGACCGCCGCGGCGATGTCCGGCGCGGTGGATCTCGCGCCCCTCAAGGAGCGGTCTACCGCGCCCCCACCTCCGTCGCAGCCCGGCTCCGGCACCGGCCCCCAGTCCGGTTTCACGCCCGTCGTCGACGTTACCGAGGCCACCTTCGAGGCCGAGGTGCTGCAGCGCTCGATGCAGGTCCCCGTCATCGTGGACCTGTGGGCCACCTGGTGTGGCCCGTGCAAGCAGCTCTCGCCCGTCCTCGAGAAGCTGGCCCACGAGGGCGGCGGCAGCTGGGTCCTCGCGAAGGTCGACGTGGACGCCAACCCGCGGATCGCGCAGGCGTTCGGTGTGCAGTCCGTGCCGACCGTCGTCGCGATCGCCGCCGGGCAGCCCCTCGCCGACTTCCAGGGCGTGCAGCCCGAACCGCAGCTTCGGCAATGGCTCGCCGCCATCCAGGACGCGGTCGCCGGAAAGCTGTCCGGCCCGCCCGGCGCCGAGCCCGTCGAGGAGCAGGAGGATCCGCGGTTCGTCGCCGCCGAGCAGGCCCTCGAGGCAGGGGACCTGGCCGGTGCCGAGGCGGCGTACGAGCTGATCCTGAACTCCGAGCCCGCCAATGCCGACGCTCTGGCCGCGCTGCGGCAGGTCCGGTTCCTCGCCCGCGCTCAGTCGGTGCCCGAGGACGCGATCGCCGCGGCCGATGCCGCCCCGGCCGACCTCGAGGCGCAGCTCGTCGCGGCCGACGCCGAACTGTTCGCCCAGCAGCCCGAGGCCGCCTTCACCCGGCTGATCGGGTTCGTCGCCCGCAGCGCCGGCGACGAGAGGAACGCCGCCCGCACGCGGCTGCTGGAGCTGTTCGAGCTGTTCGATCCCGCCGAGCCGTTCGTCGTCACCGCGCGCCGCAAGCTGGCGTCGGCGCTGTACTGATCGGTTCCCGACCCGCGGTGGCGGTCCGGCTTCCCGGGCCGCCACCGCGCGTCGGTCAGTGGTAGCGGCCCGAGCAGGCGGCCTCGCCGCCGAGAACCCCGGTGCGGAACGCGTCCACCCGGGAGAATCCGCTCGGCACGGTGTTGCCGTTGACGTCGCTGGCGGCGAGGCCGTCGGTCAGCAGGCCGGAGACCGCCTCGTCCAGATCGCCCGGCGACAACCACACCATGTCCTCGGCCGGCTGGGCGCCGGTGCTGTCGGGGCTCAGTTCCGCGCTGATCACGCCGGCGAGGCAGGCAGCCCGCAGCGCCGTCTGGGGGTCGACAAGCGACTGGCCGGCCGCGTTCTGCACGGCCAGGGCGTACCGGGAGGCGAGCAGCACGTAGGCGGCGTAATCGCCCCGTACGTCGGTCGTGATCCCCCCGGCGCCGGTCTGCAACGGGGTACCGCGGTCCGCCAGCTCGTCGACGTCCACCCCGATGGTGTTGGTGGCGGGACAGTACGACACCGGCGACGTGGCCTTCGCGTCCGGACAGCCGAGGTCGGCGCCGGACAGGTCGAGCTCCGGTTGCTCCGGCAGATCGAACACCCGGCGGAACGAGGCCATCAGCGCCTCCACCGACTCCTCGGTCACGGGAAGTTCGCCGTCGTCGGAACTGTCGAAGAACTGCGGCAGATCGGCGCGCCGGGACTCGATCTCGGCGGCGTCGATGCGGGTGCACGATCCCGCACCGTCGGTGAAGCCGATCTGGAACGCGGTGACCCGCTCGAATGCCGACCCGTGGATCGCGTCCGGGTCGTTGGGGTCGCTGTCGCGGAAGGACACCATCGACGCCAGCACCGAGTTCAGCCCGTCCGAGGTGTTCAACCGGAAGTGATCCGAGTTGCCGGCGGCGACGTGCCGCATGAAGGCGCCTGCGAAGCAGTCCGCCTGCTGCTCGAACACGATTCCCGGATCGTCCTCGGCGACCGTCCCGGCCTTGAACTGGACGGCGTGCCCGTACTCGTGGGCGAGCACCGTCACGGCCGCCATCGGGCCGAACGTCTCGATGAGCTGCGGCATCAGGTAGGTGCGGTCCCACCCGATGACGTCGTCGCGGTTGCAGTACGCGGCGTTGATGAACTCGAAGGTGGATTCGCCGCAGAACTTCGGGCCGCGCTCGTCGGGATCCCACGAGGCGATCGTGCCGACGGGCTCGAACGCGCCCCGGGCGATGCGCGGGAACTCCTCGTTCCAGTAGGCCTCGATGTCGGCGACCGCGTTGCCGGCGAGGACGTCGACGTCCCCGCCGTCCGAGTTCTCGATCGTCACCTGCGCGTCCGGGGCGGCGGGCCGCGGGCCGCTCGGGCCCGAGGACACCGGCAGGCCCGCCACCGAGAACGGGTTGTCGTAGATGGAGACGGCGGTGCCCTCGATGCGAGCGGCACATCCGGCGAGCACCATCACGGCCAGCGCCGGTACCGCGAGGCGGAACGGCAGCCGCGTCCGAGTCACCTGTTCTTCTCCTGTCGTCCGAGGACGGCGGTCACCGCTGCAACGTCAGCCAGATCGCACCGTAAGCAGGCAGCGTCACCTCCGCCGACGCCGGGCGCCCGTGCCAGGAGCGTGCCGTGGCCGTCACGGCGCCGAGGTTGCCGACGCCGTTGCCCTGGTAGGCCGTCGAATCCGTGTTGAGGATCTCCGACCACTGTCCTGTTTCGGGTAGTCCGACACGATAGTCCGAATGCGTCGATCCGGAGAAGTTGAACAGGCACGCCACGACGGAACCGTCGCTCCCGTGACGGAGAAAGCTCAGCACGTTGTTCGCCGAGTCGTTGGCGTCGATCCACGAGTACCCGCTCGGCGAGGTGTCCAGCGTCCACAGGGCGGGGTGCTCACGGTAGATCCGGTTGAGGTCGGCGACGAGCCGGTGCACGCCCTGGTGCAGCGGTCCGTTGTGCGGATCGTCGAGCTGCCACCAGTCCAGGCCCCGCTCCTCGGACCATTCCGCGGTCTGGCCGAACTCCTGCCCCATGAACAGCAGTTGCTTGCCGGGGTGGGCCCACATGTACGCGAGCAGGCCGCGCAGGCCGGCGGCCTGCTCGCGGTCGCCACCCGGCATCCGGGTCCAGAGCGTGCCCTTGCCGTGCACGACCTCGTCGTGGCTGACGGGCAGGACGAAGTTCTCACTCCAGGCGTACACCAGCGAGAAGGTGATCTCATGGTGGTGGTACGTGCGATGCACCGGGTCCCGGCCGATGTACCCGAGGGTGTCGTGCATCCAACCCATGTTCCATTTCATGGAGAACCCGAGCCCGCCCGCATGGGTGGGCCGGGTGACGCCGGGCCATGCCGTGGACTCCTCGGCGACGGTGACGACGCCGGGGTGGAGCTTGTGCACGGTGGCGTTCATCTCCTGCAGGAAGGCCACCGCCTCGAGGTTCTCCCGGCCGCCGTACACGTTGGGGGTCCAGCCGCCCTCGGGCCGCGAGTAGTCGAGGTACAGCATCGAGGCGACGGCGTCGACGCGCAGGCCGTCGATGTGGAACTCGTCGATCCAGTACAGCGCGTTGGCGACGAGGAAGTTGCGCACCTCCCGGCGGCCGAAGTCGAAGACGTAGGTGCCCCAGTCCAGCTGCTCGCCACGCCGGGGATCGGGGTGTTCGTAGAGGGCGCTGCCGTCGAAGCGGGCCAGGGCCCACTCGTCCTTCGGAAAGTGGGCGGGCACCCAGTCCACGATCACGCCGATGCCGGCGGCGTGCAACCGGTCGACGAACGCACGGAACTCGTCGGGCGTGCCGAAGCGGGCGGTGGGGGCGTAGTACGAGGTGACCTGGTATCCCCACGATCCGCCGAAGGGATGCTCGGCCACCGGCAGCAGCTCGACGTGGGTGAAGCCGGCCGCCGCGACGTACTCGGCGAGCTGGTCGGCCAGCTCCCGGTATCCGAGACCGGGACGCCACGAGCCGAGGTGCACCTCGTAGACGCTCATCGGCTCCTGCCACGGCCGGGAGTCGGCCCGGGCGGCGAGCCACGCGTCGTCGCCCCACACGTAGCTGCTGTGGTTGACCACGGAGGCCGTCGCCGGCGGCACCTCGGTGGCGAACGCCATCGGGTCGGCCTTGTCCTGGACCGAGCCGTCGCGGCCGTGGACCCGGAACTTGTACAGCGCACCCGGCTCCACGTCGGGCAGGAACAGTTCCCACACGCCGCTGGAGCCGAGCACCCGCATCGGCGCGAGCCGGCCGCTCCAGCCGTCGAAGTCGCCGACGACCGTGACGCCGCGCGCGCCGGGCGCCCACACCGCGAACGACGTGCCGCGGACCGTGCCGTCGGGGGTCTCGTACGAGCGCTGATGCGCCCCCAGGATCTCCCACAGCCGCTCGTGCCGGCCCTCGGCGAACAGGTGCAGGTCCAGCTCCCCGAGCGTGGGCAGGAACCGGTACGGGTCGGCGACGACGACGGTGTGCTCGAACGGGTAGGTCACCACGAGCCGGTAGTCCGACAGGTCGTGCACCGGGACGAGCGCGCTGAACACGTCGTGGCCGAGAGGCTCGAGTGGGTGATCGATGCCGCCGATGCGCGCCGCCACCTTCTCCGCGTGGGGACGCATGGCCCGGATGATCGTGCCTTCCGGATGCGGGTGGGCGCCGAGCACCGAGTGCGGATCGTGGTGCTCGCCGGCCGCCAGCCGGGCGAGGTCGTGCGGGTTGGGGGAGTGGCGTCGAGTCGGGGGCACTGTCACGAGTTGCTCCTGTAGGCGAGGGTGGTTCGCGTCGGTACACCGATCGGGGGCAGCGCCAGGATGTGCGCCACCGCGCGCCAGGGTTCGAGCCGGACGAAGTTGGCCTGGCCCCACGAGTACTGCGCGCCGGACACCTCGTCGAACACCGTGAGCTGGTCGTGCCATTCGTGGCCGAGCGCCGGCATGTCCAGCCAGACGGTGCCCTGCTCGGCGCCGAACGGGTTGAGGTTGATCACGGTGAGGACCGAATCCCCGGTCCGGGGATCGAATTTCGAGTACGCGATGAGGGCGTCGTTGTCGATGTGGTGGAAGTGGATGTTGCGCAGCTGCTGCAGGGCCGGGTGGGCGCGCCGGATCCGGTTGAGCGTGGCGATCCACGGCTCGAGGGATTCGCCGCGGCGGCGGGCCTCGTCGAACCGTCGCGGACGCAGCTGGTACTTCTCCGAGTCGAGGTACTCCTCGCTGCCGGGTCGCAGCGGGACGTGTTCGTAGAGTTCGTAACCGGAGTACACCCCCCACGACGGGGCGAGCGTGGCCGCGAGGGCCGCGCGCAGAGCGAACATTCCGGGCCCGCCGTGTTGCAGCGACTCGTGCAGGATGTCGGGCGTGTTGACGAACAGGTTCGGGCGCGCCTCGTCCGCCTTCGCCGCGATCTCCTGTCCGAATTCGGTCAGCTCCCACTTCGCCACGCGCCAGGTGAAGTACGTGTAGGACTGCGTGAACCCGCGTCGGGCGAGGCCGTACATGCGGGCGGGACGGGTGAAGGCCTCGGACAGGAACAGCACGTCGGGATCGGTGCGCTTGACCTCGGCGATCAGCCACTCCCAGAAGTTCGGCGGCTTGGTGTGCGGGTTGTCGACCCGGAAGATCTTGACGCCGAAGCTGACCCAGTGCCGCACCACGCGCAGCACCTCGGCGTAGATGCCGTCCGGATCGTTGTCGAAGTTGACCGGATAGATGTCCTGGTACTTCTTGGGCGGGTTCTCGGCGTAGGCGATCGTGCCGTCCGGCAGGACCGTGAACCACTCGGGATGCTCCTTCGCCCACGGGTGGTCCGGGGCGCACTGCAGCGCCAGATCGAGGGCCACCTCGAGGTCGAGTTCGCGCGCCCGGCCGACGAAGGCGCGGAAGTCGTCCTCCGTGCCGAGCTGCGGGTGGATCGCGTCGTGGCCGCCCTCGTCGGAGCCGATGGCCCAGGGGGAGCCCACGTCGTCCGGGCCGGCGGTGAGGGTGTTGTTCGGTCCCTTGCGGTTGACCTTGCCGATCGGGTGGATGGGCGGCAGGTACACCACGTCGAAGCCCATCGCGGCGACCCGCGGCAGTTCCTCCGCGGCGGTGGCAAAGGTGCCGTGCCGTGGCGTGCCGTCCTCGTTCCACCCGCCCGTCGAGCGGGGGAAGAACTCGTACCAGGAACCGAACAGGGCCCGTTCCCGATCGACCACGGCGGTGTACGCCTTCCCGCGGGTGATCAGCTCGCGCAGCGGATTGGCCCGCAGGATCTCGGTGATGTCGGCGGCGAAGGCAGGGGCGATCCGGTCAGCGAGCGGCCGCTCCGAACGCAGCGCCGCGGCCACGGCGAGCAGGGCCGGCCGGTTGGGGCGCGGCGCGGTCTTCGCGGCCTTCTCGAACAGGCGGGCGCCGATCTCGATGTCGTTCGCCAGGTCCTCCGGACCCTGGCCGGCGTCGACCTTCGCGTCCACCGCGTGCCGCCACGTGCTCACCGGATCGCTCCAGGCCTCCACCCGGTACGTCCACAGTCCCGGACTGGTGGGGGTGAACACGGCGTGGAAGGTGTCGGGCACCTCGCCGGGAACCATCGGGATCCGGATCAGCTTCCCTTCGCTCTCCGGGTCCGATCCCGGCCCGCGCACGGCCAGGGTGGCGGCGACGGCGTCGTGGCCTTCTCGCCACACGACTGCCGACACGGGAACCACCTCCCCGACAACGGCCTTGACCGGATGTCGCCCTCCCGAGATGTCGGGACGGACATCGTCGATGCCGAGGCGGCCTGTCGCGCTGGCTCCGATTCGACCTGTCACGCTCGCTCCGTTCCGTCTGTCATGCCGGCTCCGTTTCCCTCGCACGGACTGCTGACGAGCCTTCGGATGCGGCCCGTCCCCAACCGTAGTGGAGGTACGCACCGCCGTCCCCTCATGCGACGCGCAATGTCGTCGACGCCCCGCAATAGCTGTTACCCGGGGTCGACGCGCCGGAACGAGCGAGCCCCGCGGCGCCGTGTGCCGCGGGGCTCGCGCGTCCGCTCGCCGGGAACGTGGCCCGGCCGCCGGACGGCCGCCGCATTTGCCGGTCTTCCCGGCCGGCCGAATGTCGGTAGTCTTCCCGGGGTGAGAGCCTTGCGTCGGTTCACCGTACGAGCCCACCTTCCCCAGCGGCTGGCCGGACTGGGCCCGCTCGCCGTCAACCTGCGCTGGTCGTGGCACACGCCCACGCAGGACCTGTTCGCCTCGATCGACTCCGCGCTGTGGCGTCGCGTCGAGCACGACCCGGTGCGGATGCTCGGCGAGGTGCCGCCGGCCCGTCTCGACGCGCTCGCCGCCGACGAGGAGTTCCTTGCGCGGCTCGACGCCGAGTCGGCCGACCTCGACGACTACCTCGCGAGGCCGCGCTGGTACCAGCACCAGCAGCAGGAGGGCACCGGGCTGCCGTCCGGCATCGCCTACTTCTCCATGGAGTTCGGCGTTTCCGAGGTTCTGCCGAACTACTCCGGCGGACTCGGCATCCTGGCCGGCGATCACCTCAAGGCGGCCTCGGACCTCGGCCTGCCGCTCATCGGTGTCGGCCTGCTCTACCGCTCCGGCTACTTCCGTCAGTCCCTGACCGCCGACGGATGGCAGAGCGAGCACTACCCGAACTACGACCCGCAGGGCCTGCCGCTGCGGCTGCTGACCGAGGCCGACGGCACCCCTGCCCTGATCCAGGTCGCCATGCCCGGCAATCGCACCCTCACCGCCCGGGTGTGGATCGCCCAGGTGGGCCGCGTCCCGTTGCTGCTGCTCGACTCGGACATCGCCGAGAACGACGAGGAACTGCGCGGGGTCACCGACCGCCTCTACGGCGGCGACCAGGACCATCGCATCAAGCAGGAGATCCTGGCCGGGGTCGGCGGGGTGCGCGCCGTCCGCGCCTACACCCGGATCGCGGGACTGCGCGATCCCGAGGTGTTCCACATGAACGAGGGACACGCCGGGTTCCTGGGCGCCGAACGCATCCGCGAACTGGTCACGGGCGCCGGTCTGGACTTCGACGAGGCGCTCGCCGCCGTGCGCGCCGGCACCGTCTTCACCACCCACACCCCGGTTCCCGCGGGCATCGACCGGTTCCCGGCGGAACTCGTCCGGCACTACTTCTCCGGACCGAACGGCGAGAACGAGTCGGCGCTGCTGCCCGGCCTGGGGGTGGACCGCGTCCTTTCCCTCGGCCGGGAATCGGACCCCCGTGTGTTCAACATGGCCCACCTGGGTCTGCGGCTCGGCCAGCGCAGCAACGGCGTGTCGAAGCTGCACGGCCGGGTCAGCCGCGAGATGTTCGTGGGCCTGTGGCCCGGCTTCGACGCCGGCGAGGTGCCGATCGGGTCGGTCACCAACGGCGTGCACGCCCATACCTGGGCCGCCCGCGAGTGGCTCGAGTTCGCCAACCGTCTCGCCGGTCCCGACCGGGTCGAGGAGGCCCAGGGCTGGGAACTGCTGCAGACGGTCGAACCGCGCGAGCTGTGGGCCACCCGCAACACGTTGCGTGCGCAGCTGGTGGAGGAGATCCGTCGGCGGCTGCGCCGGTCCTGGCTCCAGCGCGGCGCCACCGAGGCCGAACTCGGCTGGGTGGACGGGGTCTTCGATCCGCACGTGCTCACCGTCGGCTTCGCCCGCCGGGTGCCGACCTACAAGCGGCTCACCCTGATGCTGCGCGACCCGGAACGACTGCGGGCCCTGCTGCTCGACGAGGAGCGCCCCGTGCAGCTGGTCGTCGCCGGCAAGAGCCACCCGGCCGACGACGGCGGCAAGGCACTGATCCAGCAGGTGGTGCGGTTCGCCGATGCCGCCGACGTGCGGCACCGCATCGTTTTCCTGCCGGACTACGACATGTCCATGGCCCGGTACCTCTACTGGGGCTGCGACGTGTGGCTGAACAACCCGCTGCGCCCGCTCGAGGCGTGCGGCACCTCCGGGATGAAGTCGGCCCTCAACGGCGGGCTCAACCTCTCCATCCGCGACGGCTGGTGGGACGAGATGTACGACGGCGAGAACGGCTGGGCCATCCCCACCGCCGACGGTGTGATCGACGAACACCGCCGCGACGACCTCGAGGCCAGCGCCCTGTACGAGCTGCTCGAGCGCTCGGTCCTGCCGCGGTTCTACGACCGGGACGGCAGCGGTGTGCCCACCCGCTGGATCGAGATGGTGCGGCACACGCTCCAGAACCTCGGTCCGAAGGTGCTCGCCTCCCGCATGGTCCGGGACTACACCGTGCAGTACTACGCGCCGGCGGCCGCGGCCGCGCGCGAGGCGGTCGCCGACGGGTTCGCCGGAGCGCGCGAGCTCGCCCACTACCGGCGTCGCGTCGAGGCGGCATGGCCGGCCGTGCGGGTGGCCCAGGTCGACAGCGCCGGACTGCCGGACATCCCGGAGATCGGCTCCAAACTGGCCCTGACCGCCCACGTGTACCTCGACGGTCTCCGGGTGACCGACGTGGTCGTTCAGGCCGTCGTCGGCCGGGTCGGGGTCGACGACACCCTGTCCGACGTGGTGACGGTGCCGATGCGGCACACCGGCACGGACCCGCTGGGCGAGGTCTTCGAGGTCGAGGTCGCGCTGCCGATGGCCGGGTCGGTCGGCTACACGGTGCGGGTGCTGCCGCACCACGAGCTGCTCGCGTCGGACGCCGAACTCGGCAAGGTCGTGCTCGCCTAGCTAGCTCTCCGCGCCGGGCCCGCGGCCGCTCGCGTCGAGCAGGACGCGCGCGGCGTCGCGGGCCTGCCGGGCGACGGCGGGAGAACCGGAGATCGCCGCCGTCGCCATCGCCCCGTTGGCCAGGATCGCCAGCTGGTCGCCCAGTGCCGGGGGGCTGCCCGCGTCCGCCACGAGTCCGCGCAGGTAGCGCCGGAACGCGTCCTTGTGCGTGCGGGCGATCTCGGCGACGTCACCGGAGATTCCGCCGAGTTCGCCGAACGTGTTGATGAAGGTGCAGCCGCGGAAGTCGCTGCAGGCGAACCATTCCTCGAGAAAGTCGAACACCGCGAGAACCCGCTCGCGCGGATCGGTGCGGGCATCGACATACCGGCGCAGATCCGTCAGCACGGTGTGATCGCGCCGGGTCAGAACGGCCTCCACGAGCCGGTCCTTGGCGGGGTAGAGCTGATAGAGCCGCTTGAGCGACACCCCGGAGCGGGCCCGGATCGTGTCCATTCCGACGGCCTGGATGCCGTGCTCGTTGAACAGTTCCTCGGCGGCGTCGAGCAGCCGGGTCTGCGCGGTGTCCGCGTCCATCGGGCCCCTCCCTCTTGCATCGAGAACCATCGTTCTCTACGCTACACCACGTACCGGAGAACGCTCGTTCTCCGACCGATCCGAGGAGGACTCATGTCCGCTTCCACTGTCCGCCACCGCACCGAGACCATCGACGGGCTCGACGTTTCCTACCGCGAGGCCGGGGACCCGGGTGCGCCGGCTCTCGTTCTGCTGCACGGCTTCCCGTCCAGCTCGCACATGTTCCGCCACCTGCTCGGCGAGCTCGCCGACCAGTACCACCTCGTCGCCCCCGACCACATCGGCTTCGGGCGATCGGCGATGCCCGCCGTCGACGAGTTCGACTACAGCTTCGACCGTCTCGCGCAGATCACCGATGCGCTGCTCGACCGGATCGGGCTGACGCGCTTCGCCCTCTACCTCCACGACTACGGCGCCCCGATCGGCCTGCGGATCGCGGCCGGGAACCCCGAGCGCGTCACCGCGCTGATCACCCAGAGCGGCAACGCCTACCGCGAAGGGTTCACCCCGTTCTGGGAGGTCCTCTTCGCCCACGCACAGGACCGCGCCGCCCACGAATCCGCCGTCCGTGCCCTCCTCGAGCCCGAGGCGACCCGGTGGCAGTACGTCCACGGTGTCCCCGAGGACCGGCTCGACCGGATCGCCCCGGAAGCCTGGCTGCTCGACCAACTGGGCCTCGATCGGCCCGGCAACAAGGAGATCCAGCTCCAGTTGTTCTGGGACTACCAGTTCAACCTCGACGCGTACCCGGCATTCCAGGAGTACTTCCGCGCCTGGCGGCCGCCGACCCTGGTGGCGTGGGGCCGCGGCGACGAGATCTTCGGTCCCGCCGGTGCGGAAGCATTCGCCCGCGACCTCCCCGACGCGGAGATTCACCTGCTCGACGCAGGCCACTTCGCCCTCGAGACCCACGGGCCGGAGATCGCGGACCTCGTCCGTGGATTCCTGGGCCGCACTCTGAACCCGGCCGCACTCTGAACCCGGCCGCACACTCCGAGACCGAAGGAGAGTAATCGGATGCCACCGCTTCTCGGTGATGCACCGGACGGGTCCCGCCGTGCCCTGGCCGCCGCCCTCGCCCCGGGGGCCGTCGCGCTCGGCGCGGCCGGCGCGCTCGCCGCCCTCGAGAACCTCGCCCACTGGGCGGTGTTCGGGTTGCCGTACGTCGCGTCCGCAGCCCTCATCGCCCTCGCACCCGGCACCCCGGCCGCCCGGCCCGGAGCGATCGTGCGGGCCTACCCTGCGGCCGCGGCCGCGGCGCTCGTCGTCGCGGCCGTCGCCGGTCCGTCGCAGGCCGGCGCCGCCGTCGCAGCGGGACTTGCGGTCGTCGCCATGGCGCTGCTGCGGGCGCCGCATGTGCCCGCCGCGGTGTGTGCCGGGGCGATCGGGCTCACGGACCCGGGGATCGGCTACGTGGGAACCACGCTGGTGCCGGCGCTCCTCGTCGTCCTCGGCGTCGCGACCGTCGCCGGGCGGGTGCTGCCCGGATTCGTCTATCCGGCGCGGGTCGCCCGTGCCGGCTGACCGGGACGGTCGCCCGTCGCTGTGCGCACGCCCTCGCTTCGAGGTATAGGACCGCGCGGCGGTGGGTATACACCCGATGCGTCCGACCGAGGACGCATCGGAAATCGAGGAGGAGGATGCACTCGCGACACGCCTCTCAGGCGTTCACATCGACCGGGTTGTTCTACCGCGGGGTCCGCGCCGAGCCGAGCCAGGTGACGATGCTCCGGCAGGCCCTGGACCGGTGGCTGGACCGCCTCCACCTCGAGGTCGAACTCGGGCAGGATGTGCTGCTGGCCAGCTACGAAGCGCTGGCCAATGCCGTCGAGCACGCGTATCCCGACGGGTACGGGGATCGTGTCGGCGCGGTCGACCTGGAGGCCGTCTATCGACCGGGGGAACGTTCCGTCGAAGTGATCGTCACCGATCACGGCCGCTGGCGCACCCCGGAGGATCCGTCCGGCGACAGCTGCCGTGGCCACGGGCTCGCGCTGATCCGGACCCTGACGTCCCACACGGATGTCGTCACCGTCCCCGACGGCACCTCGGTCTCGATGAAGTGGGACGTCTCGACCTCGCCCGCGCTCGTCGCGGCGCCGTGACCCCGTAGTGACGCATCAGCCGTGAACCGGCATTGACACATCAGCCGTGAACCGGCAGTGACACATCAGCCGTGAACCGGCAGTGACACATCAGCCGTGAACCGGCAGTGACGGACCACCGGCTTCCGGAAGCGCCCCCCTGCGGCGCTGTCCGGAAGCCGGTGGTCCGGTCGGAGACCACCGACGCCGGGAGAACGTCGGTGGTCAGCTCCTGCGGCCGCGCCGTCTCGACGCCCATCCGGGGCGCCGGGGCGAGGCCGCGGTGGCCCTGCGATCGTCGCCGGTCACAGTGCTCCCGTGGTCGTCCGCGAACATCGCGTCGATACGAGCCTTGATCTCGGCCGTGCTCATCGCCGAACCCGGGACGGTGCTCGGGTCGGCGACGTGATTGAGGTGGTTCATCGGTTCCTTGCTCGGGTGGGCCCGGGCGGGCCGTCGGAGTCGGGAGTGGGCGAGGTCAGGAGCGGATCATCACCGCTGCGACCGCGACCGTCGCCACCGTGAGAAGGGCGGCCAGCACGCCGAGGGTGAGGGATCGGCTGATCGCGACGGCCAGCCCGCACGAGAGGGTGCCGGCACCGACGACGATGGACGGTACCGAGAGCAGCGGCGAGTGGTCGCTGTGGGGAGCCGGATGGGCGAGGTGAGCCATGGGTGTTCCTTCTTCGCGGATCGTGTCCGGGAGGTACACCTGCTCGGAGCGACGGGCAACCGGGCCTCGAGCGGTGTTCTCCCGAAAACCTGTCCACACGATTCGTGGAGAGTGAGAGAGGAGCACCGGGGGTCGGGGCGGCTCCGATTCTGGCGTCGCCGGGATCTGGGGCGGACGCTCTGTGTGCCAGGATATGTGATGTGACGCGTGCGATGCCACCCAAGAACTGTGATGTGTGTCACTATCGAGGGTGTTGCCGACCGGAGGGGGCGCGCCGGTGTTCGACCAGGACGAGTTCATGGCGGTGCTGTCGCGGTTCGCGCGCCTGCTGCCCACCCCCTACGACGTCGGCGCAGCGCTCGACGAGCTCGTCGACGGCGTGACCGCCGTTCTGGGTCTCCTCGGGTGCGGCGTGAGCCTGCAGTGCGAGGGCCGGCTGCAGTTCGTCACCGCGGCCGCCGAGGTGGTGGGGGAGATGGAACGCTGCCAGGAGGAGGCCGGGGTGGGGCCGTGCCAGTACGCGTTCGATCGTGGCGAGCCCATCGCGGTCGCCGACGTGCGGACACGATCGGACCTGTGGCCGGACTACGCCGAGAAGGCCCGCGAGCACGGGATCGCGGCGGTGGCCGGCATACCGATGCAGCTCGCGGACGAGAAGATCGGCGCTCTCGACCTGTACGCGTGCGAACCGCGCGAATGGGCGGATCGTGAGATCGCGGCGGCGCAGATCTTCGCAGACATGGCCACCGGCTACATCGTCAACTCCAACAAGCTGCGGCAGCACGAGCAGCTGAACGCGCAACTGCAGACGGCGCTCGATTCGCGCATCGTCATCGAACAGGCGAAGGGAATCATCGCCCACGCCCGGAGCACCACCCCCGACGAGGCGTTCCGGCTCATCCGCGGCCACGCCCGCAGCAACCAGGCACCCGTGCGGTCGGTTGCCAAGGCGATCGTCGAGGTGGGCCTGCGGGTCTGATCACCGGGTGCCGCGGCGGCCGCGGTTCTCACACCGGTCGGACGTTCTCCGCCTGAGGTCCCTTCACACCCAGTCCGATCTCGAACTCGACGCGCTGACCCTCTGTCAGCGAGCGGAAGCCCGTCCCCGCGATCTCCGAGTAGTGGACGAAGATGTCGGGCCCGCCGCCCTCCTCCGCGATGAAGCCGAACCCCTTCTCCTCGTCGAACCACTTCACAACGCCCTGTGGCATATCCGAAAAGCCCCCTGTCCCTGCGACCCTCGACTCCGGCGCCTGCGCCGCCTTCGATGCTGCCGCGAAACGGCCGGAAATTCCGGGAAAGTCGTGAACGTTTCGGGATCGGACGCGTCGCGGCCCGGTCAGCCCCGCAGACGGACGAGCGCCTTGCGCACCACCCGCGGATCGGCTGTCTCCCAGAACGGGGGCAGCGACGCGCGCAGATACCCGCCGTACCGTGCGGTCGCCAGGCGGGGATCGAGCACCGCCACGACACCCCGATCGTCCGTGCTGCGCAACAACCGGCCCACGCCCTGCGCGAGCAGCAGCGCGGCGTGGGTGGCCGCCACCGACAGGAAGCCGTTGCCCCCGCGCGCCTCCACCGCCCGCTGCCGCGCCACCAGCAGCGGGTCGTCCGGTCGCGGGAACGGGATCCGGTCCAGGATCACCAGCGACAGCGACGGTCCCGGCACGTCCACGCCCTGCCACAGCGACAGGGTCCCGAACAACGACGTCGGTTCGTCGGCCGCGAACTTCTCCACCAGGGCGCCGGTCGCGTCCTCGCCCTGGCACAGGACCGGCGTGTCCAGGCGCTCCCGCATCGCCTCCGCCGCCGCCTTCGCGGCGCGCATCGACGAGAAGAGCCCGAGCGTGCGGCCGCCGGCGGCCTCGACCAGCTCCGCGATCTCGTCCAGGTACGCGGGGGAGAGCCCGTCGCGGCCGGGGGCCGGCAGGTGCTTGGCGACGTACAGGATGCCGGAGCGGGCGTGATCGAACGGCGATCCGACGTCCAGGGAATTCCACCGCAGGTCCCCGTCGTCCGACGGTGGTTGCGTCCCCGACGCCGCGCCGGTGTCGCTGCGTGCCGGCGACTCCGGCGGCAGCCCCCAGTTGACGGCGAGCGCGTCGAACGAGCCACCCACCGTCAACGTCGCCGAGGTCAGGACGACCGTCGACGCGGCGAACAGCCGGGACCGCAGCAGTCCGCCGACGGACAGCGGCGCCATCCGCACCGTGCGGCGGGTATTGCCGCGGAACTCGTCGGCGGCGTGCCAGACGACGTCCCGGCGGGCAGCGGGATCCGTCTCCTCGAAGGCGGTCAGCACGCGAACCGCGCAGTCGTGCACCTCGTCGACGTCCGCCAGCGCCTGGTTACGGGCCGCCGCGGCCTCGGCGTCGAGCCCCGCCTTGGGTGGTCCGATCGCCGTGCGCACGGCCCACGCCGCGTCGCGGATCGCGGCCAGCGCCGCGCCCGCGCCCTCGGGCAACTCGTCCCACCGCCCCGGCGGCAGCTCCTCGAGCAGCGCCTCCCAGTTCTCGGCGGCCCCCTCGAGCCGGTCGACGTCCTCGTCCTCGATCAGCTTCACGCAGCGCCGCGCCGCGGCCGAGACGGTGCCGCCGGACAGCTCCGCCGTCGCCACCCCGGTGACGCGGTCCACGAGTTCGTGCGCCTCGTCGACCACCACCACGTCGTGCTCGGGCAGGATCGAGATGCCGCTGATCGCGTCGATCGCCAGCAGCGCGTGGTTGGTGACGACCACGTCGACCTGCCCGGCCTCGGCGCGGGCGATCTCCGCGAAACAGTCGTCGCCGACCGGGCACCGCGACTTGCCCAGGCATTCGCGGGCGGTGACACTCACCTGACGCCACGCCTGATCCGACACGCCGGGGACGAGGTCGTCGCGGTCGCCGGTGCCGGTGGCCGACGACCACTCCGTGATCCGACGCACCTCCCGGCCGATCCGCGACAGGGCGAACGCGTCGAACAACTGGTCGTCCGCAGGCGGCTCCTCGGCCAGACCGGTGTGGATCTTGTTCAGGCACAGATAGTTCCCGCGGCCCTTGAGGATCGCGAAGCGGGGGCGCCGGCCCAGCGCCGACTCCAGCGCGCCGGCCAGCCGCGGCAGGTCCCGGTCCACCAGCTGACGCTGCAGCGCGATCGTCGCGGTGGAGACCACCACCGCCCGGCCCGTCTGCACCGCATACCGCACGGCCGGCACGAGGTAGGCCAGCGACTTGCCGGTGCCGGTGCCGGCCTGGACCGCGAGGTGCTCGCCGGTGTCCAGCGAATGCGCCACCGCCGAGGCCATGGTCAGCTGGTTGCGCCGTTCCTTGCCGCCCAGCGCGTGCACCGCGGTGCGCAGCAGTTCCGGCACATTCGGGAGTTCGGGCACCGCGTCAGGGTACTGGGCACCACCGTCAGGTTCGCGGCCCGACCTGTCCGACCAGGTCCACACCCGCCTCCCGGAGCGCCGAGAGCGCCGACTCGACGGTCGCCTCGCTCACCCCGGCCGTGTACGGCAGCAGCACCCGCGTGTCGAACCCGGCGGCGGTGGCATCGAGCGCGGTCGCCCGCACGCAGTGATCGGTGGCGATACCCACGATGTCGACCGCGGTGACCCCGTGCCCGCGCAGCCACCCGTCGAGGGACTCGCCCGTGTCGTGGCTGCCCTCGAAGCCCGAGTACGCGGCCTCGAACGCCCCCTTGGAGAAGACCGCCTCCACGCGGGTGGTGTCGAGGGCCGGATGGAACTCGGCACCCTCGGTTCCCGCCCGACAGTGCGGCGGCCACGAGTCCACGAAGTCCGGCTCCTCGGCGAAGTGCGCACCCGGATCGACGTGGTGATCCCGGGTGGCGACCACGTGCGCGTAGTCCTGCGCGTGTGCGGCCAGATACCGGCTGATGTCCGCGGCGACCGCGGCGCCGCCGGCCACGGCCAGCGACCCGCCCTCACAGAAGTCGTTCTGCACGTCGACGATGATCAGCGCCCGCGACAACGTCCTCACCTCACGAATCGGGTCGGCACCGCGGCCTCGCCCGCCGACAGGGTCAGGGCCTCCCACGGGAGACTGATCAGCCCGTGCGCGAGCAATGCCCGGCTCTCCTCCAGCGTAGGCCCGTCGCCGACCCGCTCGCCGTTGCAGACCAGCGGAACCATCAGCTCGTGCACCACCTCGCCGTCGCCCCCCGGTACGGGCGCGTCCGCCGGGTAGATCACCTCTTCCACCAGCGTGCCGGTCGGGCGGGCGAACCGCACCGCCCGCTTGGCGCCGCCCCGGGACTCCTTGTGCGCGCTGCGCTTCTCCACCGGGATGCCGTCGACCTCGACCAGCTTGTAGACCATCCCGGCCGTGGGCGCGCCCGAGCCGGTGACCAGCGACGTCCCGACGCCGTACACGTCGACCGGCTCGGCGCGCAGACCTGCGATCGAGTACTCGTCCAGGTCACCCGACAACACGATCTTCGTGTTCGTCGCCCCCAGGCCGTCGAGCTGCTCCCGCACCTGCCGGGCCAGCACGCCGAGATCGCCCGAGTCGATCCGCACGGCCCCGAGTCCGGTGCCGGCCACCTCGACGGCCGTGCGCACCCCGTTGGTGATGTCGTACGTGTCCACCAGCAGCGTGGTCCCCACCCCGAGCGTCTCGACCTGGCTCCGGAACGCCGCCGCCTCGTCGCGGCCCGCCCCGGTGGTGTGCACGAGCGTGAACGCGTGCGCCGCGGTACCCGTGCCCGGCACCCCGTACCGGCGCACCGCCTCGAGGTTCGACGTCGCGTCGAAGCCCGAGAGGTATGCCGCCCGCGCACACGCGACCGCCGCCTCCTCGTGGGTGCGGCGCGACCCCATCTCGATCAGCGTGCGGCCGTCCGCGGCGCTGACCATCCGCGCCGCCGCCGACGCCACCGCGCTGTCGTGGTTGAGGATCGACAGGATCAGGGTCTCGAGCAGGACGCACTCGGCGAACGTGCCGCGCACCGCCAGCACCGGCGAACCGGGGAAGTAGAAATCGCCCTCCCGGTAGCCCTCGATGTCGCCGGAGAACCGGTAACCGCGCAGCCACTCCACGGTCGAGGCGTCGAGGAACCGTGCCGCTACGGCCAGTTCCTCCTCGCCGAAATGGAACGTCTCCAGCGCATCGATCAGCCGGCCGGTCCCACCGACCACGCCGTACCGGCGCCCGGGCGGCAGACGCCTCGCGAACACCTCGAACGTGCAAGGGCGGGAACCGGTGCCGTCCGCGAGCGCGGCC
This sequence comes from Rhodococcus sp. YH1, assembly GCF_009939605.1. Classification (NCBI taxonomy): domain Bacteria; kingdom Bacillati; phylum Actinomycetota; class Actinomycetes; order Mycobacteriales; family Nocardiaceae; genus Rhodococcus; species Rhodococcus sp. YH1. The sequence goes on from NZ_WVTE01000236.1 coordinate 18,790, forward strand.
TCGAGCATCGTCAGCTCGTAGACGTCCGTGAACAGGGCGGTGCTCGCCGTCGCGGTGCGCGGCAGAAGGGAATCGGGCACCCGATCACTGTAGAGCGCGGGCCGGGATGCGGCTGTATTGCCGGGCGCCGACGCCGTACCCTGGAGACATGGCGACGTGTTCCCCGACAAGCCCGTTCGGCACCGCCCCCCCGGAGCCGTCCGACGCAGTCACCGTGGCCTCGTTTCCCGCCGTCACCATGGCGGCAGGGCAGGCAATGCCGGCGGAAGCCGAAACCGTCGAGGAGATCGAAGCAGTCGACCGGCCCTGGGTCACCGTCGTGTGGGACGACCCGGTCAACCTCATGCACTACGTCGCGTACATATTCCAGAAGCTGTTCGGGTACAGCAAGGCCAAGGCCACCGAGCTGATGCTCAAGGTGCACAACGAAGGCAAGGCGGTCGTCTCGAGCGGCTCGCGTGACAAGATGGAACACGACGTGCAACGCCTGCACGCCGCCGGGCTGTGGGCGACGATGCAGCGGGCCGAGTGACCGGCCGCCCGCTCGCCGACCATCCCGACCGCGAAGCCAGGAGGAGCCGACCGACGTGCGGCAGTGGAGCAGGAAGAACTCGCTCGGAGGCGTGAAGCTGCGATCCGAGATGGACGCACACGAGGCGTCGGTGCTGCGCTCGCTCGTCGCATCCGTACTCGGCATGCTCGAGGAACGCGCCGCCGGCGCCCCGCAGGACGACCTCGCCGCCCTCACCGGCCTGCGCACCGGCAACTGCACCCCGCCGGACGTCCCCGCCCTGCAACGGCTGCTGCCCGACTTCCACCGGCCCGACGCCGACGCCACCGTCCATCCCGACGACGAATCCGCCGACCTCAACGGTGCCCTGCGCAGCCTGCACGAACCCGACATCATCGACGCCAAGCTCGCCGCCGGAGCCGTCATCCTGCGCACCGTCCCCGAATCCGGCGGCAAGGTGGTGCTCAGCCCGGAACAGGCCGATGCCTGGCTGTACGGGCTCAACGACCTCCGGCTGGCCCTCGGCACCACCCTCGGCATCGACGACGACACCCCCGAGACGCTCGACGAAGATGACCCGCGGGCCCCGCACCTCGACGTCTACCACTGGCTGACCTGGATGCAGGACTCCCTCGTCCAGGCGCTGCTGCCGTGACGGCCACGCCCGGACCCACCGACTCGCTCACCGACGTCGCCGGCCTGCGCGTGGGGCACTGGCAGGCCCTCGACGCCGACGTCACCCTCGGCTCCGACCACGCCTTCGGCACCGGGCGGGCCACCGGATGCACCGTCGTCGTGCCCGACCGTGCCGTCACCGCCGCCGTCGACGTCCGCGGCGGCGGGCCCGGCACCCGCGAAACCGACCTGCTCGATCCCAGCCACTCCGTCCAGCGCGTCGACGCGGTGCTCCTCACCGGAGGCAGCGCCTACGGGCTCGCCGCCGCCGACGGCGTGATGCGGTGGCTCGAGGAACAGGGCCGCGGCATTCCGATGGGGCCGCCGGGGGCCGTGGTGCCCATCGTGCCGGGCGCGGTCGTCTTCGACCTGCCCGTGGGGGAGTGGACCGCCCGGCCCACCGCCGACAGCGGATACCGGGCCGCCGCGGCCGCCGGCACGACCGTCGCCCGCGGCACCGTCGGCGCCGGAGTCGGCGCACGCGCCGGCACCCTCAAGGGCGGCATCGGCACCGCGAGCCTGTTCCTGACCGAGGGCCCCGCCGCCGGCGTCACCGTCGCAGCCCTCGTCGTCGCCAACCCCGTCGGAGCCGTGTTCGATCCCGAGACCGGCCTGCCCTGGGGCCTCGGCCCCGCCCGGGCCGCCCGGCTCGGGCTCGTCGCGCCCACCGCAACCGATCTCGCCGCCGCCAACGCCCTCGCACCCAAGGGCACCGCCCTCAACACCACCATCGGCGTCGTCGCCACCGACGCCGACCTGACCGCCGCGGCCTGCCGCCGTGTCGCCGTCGCCGGGCACGACGGCCTCGCCCGGGCCGTCCGCCCCGCCCACTCACCCCTTGACGGCGACACACTCTTCGCCCTGGCCACCGGCACCGCGACGCCCCCCGGCGCGAGCCGACCGATCCCGGAGGCCTTCGCGCCCGAACTGCCCGTGCTGGCCGCCGTGTGCGAGGCGGCCGCCGAGGTCGTCCAGCGCGCCGTCGTCGACGCGGTGCTGCAGGCCACCGCGGTCGCGGGTATCCCCGCCTATCGTGACGTGTTCCCCTCCGCCTTCACGGCCGGGATTCCCACGTCGCGCTGAGGGCCGCGCTGAGGGCTCAGCCCGACGTGCCCTCCGACACGCGCTTCATCTGGTCGCCGCAGCAGATCTCCGAATGCGGCATCCCCTCGGTGCAGGGGCACGGCTTCTCGTAGACGATCTGCGCGCCGCACTTCTCGCAGGCGTAGCGATCTCCGACGTTTCTCGGCACGACTGCCTCCCGGGTCCGACGGTGCCTCCCACAGTAGCCACCGGGCCGCCGGTCGACAGGGCTTTCACGGCGAAGCCCGACCGTCGCCGCGCACGTGTCGAGCGGTGCGCACGTCGGTAGGCTCGAAAGCCAGGAACACAGCACAGGACACACGCGAAGGGCGAGCGCATGACCGTACCCGACGGTTCCCGTCCCGGGCCCCGGCCCGTCTGGCAGCGCGCGGCGCTCCTGATCGCCGGATTCGTCGCCCTGCTCTACGGCGTCGAAGCCGTCGACGCCGCCGCGCCCGCCGACCTCGACTCCGCCGGTATCGAACCGAGAACCGCCGACGGGCTGTGGGGCGTGGCGTTCGCACCCGTGCTCCACGCCGACTGGGCGCACCTGAGCGCCAACACCATTCCGCTGCTCGTGCTCGGCTTCCTCGTGCTCGTCTCCGGCATCGGCCGCGGTCTGGCCGCCACCGCGATCATCTGGGTGGTCGGCGGGCTTGGCACCTGGCTCACCGCCGGGTCCGGCTTCGTGCACATCGGCGCGTCGATCCTCGTCTTCGGGTGGCTCACCTACCTGATCACACGCGGCATCTTCACCCGGCAGTCGAGCCAGATCGTCATCGGGGTGATCGTGCTGTTCGTCTACGGCAGCATCCTGTGGGGCGTGCTGCCCAGCGATCCGCGCGTCTCCTGGCAGGGGCACCTCTTCGGCGCCGTGGGCGGCGTCCTGGCCGCCTGGCTGCTCTCCGCCGACGAGCGTCGCCGCCGCCGCCCGCCGGCCGTGCCCACCTCCTCGTTCGGGTGAGACGCACCCCCGCGCAACAACTGACCGATCGGTAGGCTCACAGCGTCGCCGCAACTGTGACATCTCTCGATCAAAACCTGCGTTGGCTTCGTCGCAGCCACAGGGACGTGGCAGCATGACCCCCATGCGCATGACCGTCCTGGGGTGTTCCGGCAGCGTGGCCGGGCCGGATTCCGCCGCGTCGGGCTACCTGATCACCGCCCCGGGCACCCCGCCCCTGGTGATCGACTTCGGTCCCGGCGTCCTCGGGGCCCTCCAGCGCTACGCCGACCCCGGTGAGGTCTCGCTGCTGCTCTCGCACCTGCACGCCGACCACTGCCTCGACATCCCCGGCCTGCTCGTCTGGCGGCGCTATTCCCCGAACCGCCCCACCGGACGGACCCTCGTCTACGGCCCCTCGGACACCAGCGTGCGCATCGGCGCCGCCTCCGCCGAGATCGCCGGCGAGATGGACGACGTCAGCGACACCCTCGACGTGCGCCCCCTCGCCGACGGCGAAGCCTTCCGCTTCGGCGCGCTCACCATCCACCCCGGCCGGGTCAACCACCCGCCCGAGGCCTACGGATTCCGCATCACCAGCGACTCCGGGCGCACCGTCGTCTACACCGGCGACACCGGCATGTGCGACGAGGTCGTCGAGCTCGCGCGCGGCGCCGACGTCCTGCTGTCCGAGGCCTCGTGGACCCACGCACCCGACGACCGCCCCGACGGCATCCACCTCTCCGGCGCCGAGGCCGGCATGCTCGCCGCTCGCGCCGAGGTGGGCGAGTTGCTGCTCACCCACATCCCGCCGTGGACCTCGCGCGAGGACGTCATCGCCGAAGCCAAGGAGCAGTACTCCGGGCCCGTCCACGCGGTGTCCGCCGGGGACGTCTACCCCATCTAATAGGCTCGTCCGGGTGACCACACGAGAAGACGGCAGAGCGGACGACGAACTCCGCCCCATCCGGATCACCCGAGGATTCACCAACCACCCCGCGGGCTCGGTGCTCGTGGAATTCGGCCAGACCCGCGTCATGTGCACCGCCAGCGTCGAAGAGGGCGTGCCGCGCTGGCGCAAGGGCTCCGGTCTCGGCTGGCTCACCGCCGAATACGCGATGCTCCCCGCCGCCACCCACACCCGCAGCGGACGCGAATCCGTCAAGGGCAAGCTCGGCGGCCGCACCCAGGAGATCAGCCGCCTCGTCGGCCGCGCCCTGCGCGCCTGCATCGACCTCGCCGCCATCGGCGAGAACACCATCGCCATCGACTGCGACGTCCTGCAGGCCGACGGCGGCACCCGCACCGCCGCCATCACCGGCGCCTACGTGGCCCTCGTCGACGCCGTCGCGTGGCTGAGCGCGGCGGGCCGCCTCACCGACCCGCAGCCGATCTCGTGCGCCATCGCGGCCGTGAGCGTCGGTGTCGTCGACGGCCGCGTCCGCCTCGACCTGCCCTACGAGGAGGACGTGCGCGCCGAGGTCGACATGAACGTCATCGCCACCGACACCGGCACCCTCGTCGAGGTCCAGGGGACCGGCGAAGGTGCGACGTTCGCCCGGTCCACCCTCGACAAGATGCTCGACTCCGCGCTCGCCGGCATCGCCGAACTGTGCGAGATCCAGAAGCAGGCGCTCGACGCCCCCTACCCGGGCACGCTGCCGCAGCCCGTGACCCCCGAGCGGACCAGGAAGAAGTTCGGTGTCTGACAGGGTGCAGGTGCTCGTGGCGAGCCGGAACGCGAAGAAGTTGCGCGAACTGCGGCGCGTCCTCGACGCCGCCGGGATCGAGGGGATCGACCTCGTCGGACTCGACGCCGTGCCGCCCTACGACGAGGCGCCCGAGACCGGCGCGACGTTCGAGGAGAACGCGGCCGCCAAGGCGCGCGACGGCGCGGCGGCGACCGGAATGCCGTGCGTCGCAGACGATTCCGGACTCGAGGTCGATGCCCTCAATGCGATGCCCGGGGTGCTCTCCGCCCGGTGGTCGGGGCGGCACGGCAACGACCACGCCAACACCGAACTGCTGCTCGGGCAGCTGCAGGACGTTCCCGACGAGCGCCGCGGCGCGGCATTCGTCTCTGCCTGTGCCCTCGCCGTCCCCGGTGACGACGGCGAGATCGCGGTGCACGTCGTGCGCGGTGAGTGGCGCGGCTCCATCGTCCACAGCCCGCGCGGCGCCAACGGTTTCGGCTACGACCCGGTGTTCCGGCCCGAGGGGGAGGAGCGCACCGCCGCCGAGCTCAGCGCCGAGGAGAAGGACGCCTCGTCGCACCGCGGGCGCGCACTGGCACGATTGGTGCCCGATCTCGCAGCGCTCGCCCGCTGACGCCCGCCGCCGCGGCGCGAAGCCTGCGCTCCCACGCGAAACAAGAAGCCGCCCACGCAATCGCGTGGGCGGCTTGCTGTTTCGCGCGCCGATCGGCCGGCCGGATCAGACGCCGAAGTCGGCCTTGACCTGCTTCGTGCACTGGTGCTCGACGAAGAACGACAGGAACGGGATCGTGCCGGCGAGGAGGGTGCCGATCGTGCGGCCCGCGGGCCAGCGCACCTTGATCGCCAGGTCGAGCGTGAGCACCAGATACACCGCGTAGACCCAGCCGTGGACCACGGCGATCCAGCCGGGGACGTTCTCGACCTTCAGGATGTACTTCGCGACCATCTCGCCGGTGAGCACGAGCAGCCACACGCCGGTGATCCAGGCGAGCGCGCGGTACCGCGTCAGGGCCGAGGCAATCTTCTTCCGGTCGGCCTCCGGACGGGACTGCGGCGCGGTCGAACCGCTCGTCTGGTCGGGTGCCTGCTCGGGGGTCGTGCTCACTGAGCGCTCCTATCGGACCTGCGCGCAAGCTGCGCGAGGTAATCGTTGTACTCCAGCATCTGCCGAGCCTCCGGGTCGTCCGGATCGACGGCCGCGTTCGGATCGAGCCCAGTGCGGGGCCGCTGGGGGAGGAGATCCTCGGGGATCTCGGTGGGTTCCTTCGGTTCCGACGCGCGCGGCGCACCCGTGGCCTGGCTCTCGGCGTCCTCGGTCTCGAGTTTCACGAACCGGCGGTAGGCGTAGACGCAGAAGAAGGCGAAGGCGGGCCACTGCAGGGCGTAGCCGAGGTTCTGGAACGTGCCGCCCACGGCCTCGAACCGCGTCCATTGCCAGAAACCCAGACCGAGACAGCCGGCCGCGGCGACCGCCACCAGTACGACGAGGGCAAGGCGACGCGGCGGACGGTTCTCGGACACGTCATCAAAAGTACCCGAGCGGCCCCTCGACCTGCCAAGAGCGGTCGGGGGGCCGTGGGCGAGGTCACGTGGTGCGCGAGGGGGGACTCGAACCCCCACGTCCTTTCGGACACCTGGACCTAAACCAGGCGCGGCTGCCGTTACGCCACTCGCGCAAGCACGTGTCACCTTACGCGATATCGCCACCGGGGCATGATTCGACATCCCCAACTCCGAAGCGCCGTCGACCGGCCCACGTCGGTGTCTGGCTGTGGCAGTTGGGGCAGAGGAAACGGACGTTCTCGGGACGGGAGTCGTTCGGATTGCCGTCGATGTGGTCGACATGGAGCGTCAGGACGCTCCCGTTCCAGTACGGCTCAATGCCGCACGATTCGCACTGGTGAGGACGTCCGGACTCGAGCAACGCACGCCGAAGCATCTTGGGCTTTGCCCGAGCCGCGCCGGTCGGTTTGCAGACGAGGACCGCAGCCCATGCCATGCGGTTTCGCGGCGGCCGGCCGGTCATGTGCGCCTGCCCCGTGAAGTGTGAGGTATCGATGCCGAACTTCTTGATCCGCCGGCTCAGATGTGCGTGAGCTCCGCCGCTCGGCACCAGTCCGAGATACCGTATGACGCCCGCCACACTTACCGACTTGGCGACGGCCTCTTCCAAAACCTCCCGCGTGTACTTCATGCGCGTACCCCCCTTGTCGAATGCATGTTCGATGCGCGGAACCGTATCGGACGGCGCCGACAAATTGCCGAAAGTGCCCTCATGCACGCGTTTCGCGGTCAGTCAAGATGGTAACGATTGTGTAACGATAAACCTGAGGGATTCCTCAGGTTGATGGACGTCCATGTAGCCGCGCAGCCTGCGCCGACTCTCCCTACCAACCGGTTACTTCTCCGACCTGCTGTGAGTGATCTCACGTGCCCCCTCGGGGGAGGTAACCCGCGCGGAACAAAACATGAGGAACCCCTCATGATTTTGTGTCACTCTTGGGTAGCCCGAACGAGCAGATCAGAGCCCATCAGAACGCCAACGGCGGCGCGGGCGGCCACGAGACCACGCCCTTGCGGTGTTCAGGAGAGGAACTACACGCGTGACGATCGACGAGACCACACCAGCCGACAACGGACGGAACTCGAAGGCATCACGACGCGCCAGTGACCGGGGCAACGCCCCCGCTTCCCGTAAGGGCGCGCTGGTCGACAAGCTCCTCGCCGGGGAGCCCTACGCACTCGCCTTCGGTGGCCAGGGCGCTCCCTGGCTCAGCTCCCTCGAAGAACTCAGCCGCGACAACGGGCTCGAGCCGGTCCTGACCGAACTGGTCAACGAGGCCACCGCGCTGCTCGCGCCCGTCGCACACGACCTCGTCGTCGTGCGTCCGAGCGGCTTCGACCCCATCGCCTGGATGCTCGAGCAGGAGGTCGCCGACGAGGACGAGACGCCCGTCTCCGGCCCCTCCGAGTCCACGCTGACTTCCGCCGCGGTCTCGCTGCCCGGCGTGTTCCTGACCCAGGTGGCCGCGCTGCGCGCGCTGGCGAACCAGGGCCTCGACGTGACCGCCCAGGCCCCGGCCGCCGTGATCGGCCACTCGCAGGGCGTGCTGGCCGTCGCGGCCACCGAGGCCGCCGGCGCCAAGGACGGGCAGATCCTCGCGATCGCCCAGCTCATCGGTGCCGCCGCCACCCTCGTCGGCCGTCGCCGCGGCATCATCGCCGGCGCCGAGCGCTTCCCGATGCTCGCCGTCGCGAACGTCGACCCCGAGCGCCTGGGCGCCGTCGTCGCCGAGGTCTTCGCCGACCAGGACCCGCAGCGCTCCGCGGTCGTCGCCATCCGCAACGCCCGCCGCCGCGTCGTGCTGTCCGGCCCGCCGGCCGCCCTGGCTCGCGTGCAGCAGCGCTGCGAGGAGATCTCCGCCGCGGAGACCCGCGAGCGTGAGGCGAAGAAGCGCGGCGGTGCCGTGTTCGCCCCGACCTTCGAGCCGGTCTCCGCCGAGATCGGTTTCCACCACCCTGCTCTCGCCGACGCGGTCGAGCAGGTCGCCGACTGGGCCGCCCGCTGCGGCCTGGACGCGGACCTCGCCCGCTCGCTGGCGCAGGAAGTGCTCGTCGACCCGGTCGACTGGGTCGCCCTCGTCGACGACGCCGTCGCGGCCGGCGCCTCGTGGATCCTGGACATGGGTCCCGGTGAGCTGCTGACCCGTATGACCAGCTCGGGCCTGCGTGGCCAGGGTGTGGGCATCATCGCGGCCGCCACCCGCGGCGGTCAGCGCAACCTGCTGACCCCGGGCGCGGAGCCCGAGGTGCCGCAGCCGTGGTCCGCGTTCGCGCCGAAGCCGGTCACCCTGCCCGACGGCCGCCAGGGCGTCGAGACGGCGTTCACGCGCCTGACCGGCCGCTCCCCGATCCTGCTGGCCGGCATGACGCCGACCACCGTCGATCCGAAGATCGTCGCCGCGGCAGCCAACGCCGGCCACTGGGCCGAGCTCGCCGGCGGCGGCCAGGTCACCGAGCAGATCTTCGCCGACCACGTCGAGGAGCTGAAGGGGCTGCTCGAGCCGGGCCGCGCCGTGCAGTTCAACTCGATGTTCCTCGACCCGTACCTGTGGAAGCTGCACGTGGGTGGCAAGCGGCTGGTGCCGCGGGCCCGCGCCGCGGGCGCGCCGTTCGACGGCGTGGTCGTCACCGCCGGCATCCCCGAGCTCGAGGAAGCCGTCTCGATCATCGAGGAGCTGACCGAGGCCGGCATCAGCTACGTCGCCTTCAAGCCGGGCACCGTGGCGCAGATCCGCTCGGTGATCCGCATCGCGAACGAGGTGCCGAACTACCCGGTCATCGTCCACATCGAGGGCGGCCGCGCCGGTGGCCACCACTCGTGGGAGGACCTCGACGATCTGCTGCTCGCCACCTACGCCGAGCTGCGCACCCGCTCCAACCTGGTGCTGTGCGTCGGTGGTGGCATCGGCACCCCCGAGCGGGCCGCCGACTACCTGACCGGCCGCTGGTCCACCGCCCACGGCTTCCCGGCGATGCCGCTCGACGGCATCCTCGTCGGCACCGCGGCGATGGCGACGCTCGAGGCGACCACGTCGCCCGAGGTCAAGCGGATGCTCGTCGAGACCCCCGGCACCCCCGACTGGGTCGGCGCCGGCACCGCCTCCGGCGGCATGGCCTCCGGCCGTAGCCAGCTGGGCGCGGACATCCACGAGATCGACAACGCCGCGTCCCGCACGGGCCGCCTGCTCGACGAGGTCGCGGGCGACGCCGAGGCCGTGGCCGCGCGCCGCGACGAGATCATCGCCGCGCTCGACGTCACCGCGAAGCCGTACTTCGGCGACGTCGCCGAGATGACCTACGGGCAGTGGCTCGCCCGCTACCTGGAGCTGGCCGTCGGCTCGCAGGAGGTGGCCGACGCGGCCGAGAACCCGTGGATCGACGTCACCTGGCGTGAGCGTTTCCACGAGATGCTGCAGCGCGCCGAGTCCCGCCTGCACCCGGCCGACCGTGGCCCGATCCCGACGCTGTTCGCCGACGACGCGGCCCTCGACCGGCCGTACGCGGCGCTGGCCGCGCTGACCGAGCAGTTCCCGGACGCCGACTCGGTGGTCCTGCACCCCGCCGACGTTCCGTTCTTCGTCTCGCTGTGCCGCACCCCGGGCAAGCCGGTGAACTTCGTCCCGGTCGTCGACCAGGACGTGCGTCGCTGGTGGCGGTCCGACTCCCTGTGGCAGGCCCACGATCCGCGCTACAGCGCCGATCAGGTCTGCATCATCCCGGGCACCGTCGCCGTCGCGGGCATCACCCGCGCCGACGAGCCCGTCGGTGAGCTGCTCGACCGCTTCGAGAAGGCTGCGGTCGACGAGTTGATCGCGGCCGGCGTCGAGCCGGTGCAGATCGCGGCCCGCCGCCACCAGGACCTCGCGGCCGGCCTGCTCGACGCCGTGCTGTCGGCTCCGGATGTCAACTGGGCCGGCCGGCAGACCGTCAACCCGGTGCACCGCCTCGGTGACCTGGACGAGTGGTCCGTCGAGTCCGACACCGCCGCCGTGCACGGCGCGACGGGCGCCACGCTGAGCGTTCTCGACGCCGAGCACGTGGGCCTGACGGTGCCGCTCGCCGGCGACAAGACCGTCGAGATCCGCCTCACGGTGCCCGCCACCGTGCACACCGGTGGCGCCCCGGTCGTCACCGCGGACGACGCGTCGGCGTCGATGTCGGCGCTGCTCGGTGTCGCCGCGGGGCAGGAGCTGCCCGCGGTGAAGAAGGGCGCGGCCCGCATCACCCTCGGCTGGCTGCCGGAGAAGATCGCCGACCACGCCGGTGTCACCGGTTCAGGACTGCCGCTGAACCTGACCCCGAGCGGCCACGGTGTGCCCGACGTCCTGGTCGGCGCGTGCTGGCCGGCGGTGTTCGCCGCGCTCGGCGCCGCGCAGACCGACGACAGCCTGTCGGTGATCGAGGGCATGCTCGACCTGGTCCATCTCGACCACGCCGTCGACGTGAAGGACGGTCTGCCGACCGATCCGTCGATCCTGGGCGTCAAGGCCGAGGCACGGGACGTGGCCGACACCGACCTCGGCCGGGTCGTCGAGGTGCACGTCGAGATCACCGCCGACAACGGCAACGGCTCGGGTGACACCACGGTCGCCACCCTGATCGAGCGGTTCGCGATCCGTGGCCGCACCGGCAAGGCCGAGCTGGCCGATCCGGTCCGTGCCGGCGGTGCCGTGAGCGAGGACGCGGTGGAGACCCCGCGTCGCCGCCGCCGCGACGCCGTGATCGTCGCCCCGATCGACATGAGCGCCTTCGCGCGGGTGTCGGGCGACCACAACCCGATCCACACCTCGGACAACGCCGCCCTCCTGGCCGGCCTGGGCACCCCGATCGTGCACGGCATGTGGCTGTCCGCCGCCGCCCAGCAGGTCGTCACCGCCCTCGAGGCCGACGCCAAGCTGCCGGCCCGCCGCCTGACGGCGTGGACCGCCCGGTTCCTCGGCATGGTGCGTCCGGGTGCGCAGATCGACGTGCGCGTCGACCGCATCGCGACCGACCGTGGCGCCGAGATCGTCGAGGTGAGCTGCCGCGTGGACGGGGACCTGGTGATGGTCGCCACTGGCCGCACCGCCGCCCCGCGCACGGTGTACGCGTTCCCCGGCCAGGGCATCCAGCGGCCCGGCATGGGCCTGGACGCCCGCGCCCGCTCGAAGGCCGCCCGGGAGATCTGGGATCGCGCCGACAAGCACACCCGCAAGGCCCTGGGCTTCTCCATCCTTGCCGTGGTGCGCGACAACCCGACCGTGCTCAAGGCCCGCGGCGTCACCCACAAGCACCCGGACGGCGTGCTGCACCTGACCCAGTTCACGCAGGTCGCGATGGCGACCCTGGGTGTCGCCCAGATCGCGGAACTGCGTGAGGCCGGCGCCTTCGTCGAGGGTGCGCTCCTGGCCGGCCACTCGGTGGGCGAGTACAACGCGCTCGCCGCGGTCGCCGGGGTGCTGCCGCTCGAGGCGGTGCTCGAGGTGGTCTTCAGCCGCGGGTCGGCGATGCACGCCCTCGTGCCGCGCGACGAGCAGGGCCGTTCGAACTACCGCATGGCCGCGATCCGGCCGTCGCAGTTCGGTGTCGCCGACGCCGATCTCGAGGCGTTCGTCGCCGGGGTCGCCGAGGAGACCGGGGAGTTCCTGCAGATCGTCAACCTGAACCTGCGCGGCTCGCAGTACGCGATTGCCGGTACGGTCGCCGGTCTCGAGGCCCTCGAGTCCGTGATCGAGCGCAAGGTCGCCGAGTTCGGGGGCAAGCGTGCGTTCATCCTGGTCCCGGGCATCGACGTGCCGTTCCACTCGACCGTCCTGCGCGGCGGCGTGGACGACTTCCGGGAGCGCCTGCTGAACCTGCTGCCCGAGCAGATCGATCCCGACATCCTCATCGGCCGCTACATCCCGAACCTGGTGCCCAAGCCGTTCAACCTGGGCCGGGAGTTCGTCCAGGAGATCGCGGACCTGGTGCCGTCCGAGCCGCTGGCCGAGGTCCTCGCGGACTTCGACACCTGGGCGGCCGACCCCTCGAAGCTGTGCCGCGTGGTGCTCGCCGAGCTCCTCGCGTGGCAGTTCGCGTCCCCGGTCCGCTGGATCGAGACGCAGGATCTGCTGTTCGCCGACGAGGCCGACGGTGGCCTGGGTGTCGAGCGGTTCGTCGAGGTCGGCCTCGGCGCCGCCCCGACGGTGGCGAACCTGGCGTCGCAGACGCTGAAGCTGCCGGGCCGCTTCGGCCAGCCGGTCGAGGTGCTCAACATCGAGCGCGAGGCCTCGATCGTGTACTCCACGGACGTCGATCCGGCGCCGGTGGAGGACGACGAGCCGGCCTCGGCCGACGCTTCCGCTGCCGCTCCGGCCGCGGCCGCCGCTCCGGCCGCCGCGCCCGCAGCTCCCGCGGGTGGTCCGCGTCCGGACGACATCGCGTTCAAGGCCGCCGACGCCACGAAGGTGCTCATCGCCCTGTGGACGAAGCTGCGCCCGGATCAGATCGGTCCCGCCGACACGATCGAGGCGCTGTGCGACGGCGTGTCCTCGCGGCGCAACCAGCTGCTCGTCGACCTCGGCTCGGAGCTGTCGCTCGGTGCCATCGACGGTGCGGCCGACGCCGACATGGGCGCGCTCGCCGGCACGGTCGATCGCCTGGCCCGCACCTACCGGCCCTTCGGTCCGGTGCTGTCGGACTCGATCAACGACCACCTGCGCAAGGTGTTCGGCCCGTCGGGCAAGCGTCCCGCCTACGTCGCCGACCGGGTCACCAAGGTGTGGGGTCTCGGCGAGGGCTGGGCGTCGCACGTGACCGCGGAGGTCGCGCTGGGCAGCCGGGACGGTTCGTCCGTCCGCGGCGGTGCGCTCGGCGGCCTTTCCGACGGCGCGCTGTCCGACGGTGCCGCCGTCGACAAGCTGATCGACGCGGCCGTGCAGTCGGTCGCCGGCCGCCGCGGTGTCGCGGTGTCGATGCCGTCCGCCGGTGGCGGTGGCGGTGCCACCGTCGACGCTGCCGCGCTCGGCGAGTTCGCCGAGGGCATCACCGGCTCGAACGGTGTGCTCGCCAAGACCGCCCGCCTGATCCTGTCCGAGCTGGGCCTGGCCGACGCGGCCTCGGACCTCGCGGACAAGGCGGACACCGAGCTGGTCGACCTGGTCTCGGCGGAGCTCGGCTCCGACTGGCCGCGGCTGGTCGCACCGGCGTTCGACGCCCGCAAGGCCGTGCTGATCGACGACCGGTGGGCGACGGCCCGCGAGGACCTGGCTCGCATCTGGCTCGGTGCCGAGATCGGCGCGGAGCGGTTCGCCGGTGCGGGTGCCACGGTCGCCGCGCACGCCGCGTTCTGGGCGGGCAAGGCCACCGAGACCGGCCGCACGGAGCTCGCGCAGGTCTTCGACGCCGTCGCGACGGCCGCCCGGCAGACCGGCGACGCCGAGTACGCGGGCGAGGTCGCCGTGGTCACCGGCGCCAGCAAGGGCGGGATCGCGGCCGCGGTCGCGGCGAAGCTGCTCGCCGGCGGCGCCACGGTCGTGGTCACCACGTCGAGCCTGAACGACAGCCGCCTCGGCTTCTACAAGGAGCTGTATGCGCGCAACGCACGCTCCGGTGCGGCGCTGTGGGTGGTCCCGGCCAACATGGCGTCCTACGCCGACGTCGACGCCCTGGTGACGTGGCTCGGCACCGAAACCGTGGAGACCGCGGGCGGCGCCAAGAAGCTGATCAAGGAGGCCCTGACTCCGACGCTGCTGTTCCCGTTCGCCGCGCCGCGCGTGTCCGGGTCGATGGCCGACGCCGGTGCCCGCGCCGAGATGGAGATGCGGGTCCTGCTGTGGTCGGTGGAGCGCCTGATCGCGGGCCTGGCCGACATCGGCTCCGACCGTGACGTGGACACCCACCTGCACGTCGTGCTGCCGGGTTCGCCGAACCGCGGCAAGTTCGGTGGCGACGGCGCCTACGGCGAGGCGAAGGCCGCGCTCGACGCGATCGTCAACCGCTGGCACGCCGAGCGCATCTGGGCCGAGCGGGTCACCCTCGCCCACGCCCTCATCGGGTGGGTGCGCGGCACCGGCCTGATGGGCGGCAACGATCCGCTGGTGGAGGCCGCCGAGGCCGCCGGTGTGCGGACCTGGTCGACCGACGAGATGGCCGTCGAGCTGCTGAAGCTCGTCACCGCCGGCTCCAAGGAGGCCGCCGCGGTCGAGCCGCTGGTGGCGGACCTGACCGGGGGTCTGTCGGAGGCCGACATCGACCTGCCGGCCCTGGCCAAGCAGGCGCAGGAGGAGGCCGAGGCCGCGAAGGACGCCGCGGCGGAGCCCGAGCACGCGACGATCGCGGCGCTGCCCGCACCGCCGCGCCTGGACGCGACGCTGCCGGCACCGGAGTGGAACACGCTCGACGTCGACCCCGCCGATCTGGTGGTCATCGTCGGCGCCGGCGAGCTCGGCCCCTACGGGTCGGCCCGTACCCGCTTCGAGATGGAGGTCGACGAGGAGCTGTCGGCCGCCGGTGTGCTCGAGCTGGCGTGGGCCACCGGCCTGGTGGCGTGGGAGAACGATCCCAAGCCGGGCTGGTACGACGCGGAGACCGGCGAGCTGGTGCCCGAGGCGGAGATCGCCGACCGGTACCACGACGCGGTGGTCGAGCGCTGCGGCATCCGCCGCTACGCCGACGACGGCGCGATGGTCGACAACGCGGCGCCGCTGCTGACCTCGGTGTTCCTGGACAAGGACCTGTCGTTTGTGGTGGGTTCCGAGGCCGAGGCCCGCGCGTTCGTCGACGCCGACCCGGAGAACACCGTCGCGCACTCGGTTCCGGACAGCGGTGACTGGACCGTCACCCGCAAGGCCGGCACCGAGATCCGGGTGCCCCGCAAGATGAACCTGACCCGCACGGTCGGCGGCCAGATCCCGACCGGGTTCGACGTCACCAAGTGGGGCATCCCCGCCGACATGGCCGAGTCCGTGGACCGGGTGGGCCTGTGGAACATCGTGACCACGGTCGACGCGTTCCTCTCCAGCGGTTTCACCCCGTCGGAGCTGATGCGCTGGGTGCACCCCTCGTACGTGGCGAACACCCAGGGCACCGGCATGGGCGGCATGACCTCGATGCGGTCGCTGTACATCGACACGCTGCTCGGCGAGTCCCGCGCGAACGACATCCTGCAGGAGGCCCTGCCGAACGTCATCGCCGCGCACGTGGTGCAGTCGTACGTCGGTGGCTACGGCGCGATGGTGCATCCGGTGGCGGCGTGCGCGACGGCCGCGGTGTCGGTCGAGGAGGGCGTCGACAAGATCAAGCTGGGCAAGGCGCAGCTGGTCGTCGCCGGCGGCTTCGACGACCTCGGCATCGAGGGCATCGTCGGGTTCGGTGACATGTCGGCCACCGCGAAGTCGGACGACATGACGGCCAAGGGCATCAGCGATCGCCGGTTCTCCCGGGCCAACGATCGCCGGCGCGGCGGTTTCGTCGAGTCCGCCGGTGGCGGCACGGTCCTGCTCGCCCGCGGCGACCTGGCGCTGGAGATGGGCCTGCCCGTCCTCGGTGTGGTCGCGTGGGCCGGGTCCTTCGCCGACGGCGTGCACACCTCGATCCCGGCTCCGGGCATCGGTGCCCTCGGCGCCGGTCGCGGCGGGCTCGAGTCGGGCCTGGCGCGGGAGCTGCGCAAGCTCGGCGTCACCGCCGACGACATCGCGGTGATCTCCAAGCACGACACCTCCACGGCGGCCAACGACCCGAACGAGGCGGAGCTGCACGAGCGTCTGGCCGGGTCGCTGGGCCGCAGCAAGGGCGCGCCGATGTTCGTGGTGTCGCAGAAGTCGCTGACCGGTCACGCCAAGGGCGGCGCGGCGGCGTTCCAGCTGATCGGCCTGTGCCAGGTCCTCAGCCAGGGCGTCGTCCCGCCGAACCGCAGCCTGGACTGCGTCGACGACAAGATGGCCGAGTTCGAGCACCTGGTGTGGCCGCGCACCCCGCTGCGCTTCGGCGAGCGGTACGCGCTCAAGGCCGGTCTGCTGACCAGCCTCGGGTTCGGTCACGTGTCGGGGCTGATCGCGGTGGTCCACCCGCAGGCGTTCGTCGAGGCGATCCCGGCGGAGCGCCGGGAGGCCTACGTGGAGCAGGCTCAGGCCCGCGCCGTCGCCGGTAAGCGCCGCCTCGCGGAGGCGATGACCGGGGGTGCGGCCCTGTACCAGCGGCCCGCCGACCGTCGCTTCGGTGGGGACTCGGTGCCGGCCAAGGCGGCACGCCAGCTCGAGGCCGACGTGCTGCTCTCGCCGGAGGCACGACTGGGTGACGGCGACGTGTACCGTTCGGGTCTGCCCGGCTGCAAGTAGCCGCCGGCCGCACGGTCACAGAGAGCGGGTCACGGGACGGATGGGAGTTGCGGGGATCGGGTTCGACCTGGTCACGGTGTCGGAGTTCGAGGAACAGCTGGGCCGGGCAGGCACGGCGATGCTCTCGAACTTCACCCCGGGCGAGCGTCGCGACGCGAACACCCGCAGCTCCCGTCCGGGCCGGCACTTCGCCGCCCGGTGGGCGGCGAAGGAGGCGCTGATCAAGGCGTGGTCGGCGTCGCTGTTCGGCAGCCCACCGGTGCTGCCGGAGACCGTGCACCGGCAGATCGAGGTGGTCTCCGACGCGTGGGGCCGACCCGGGATCCGGCTGCACGGCGACGTCGCCGAGCACCTGACCGGGGTGCGGATCCACGTCTCGCTCACCCACGACGGAGACATGGCCGGCGCGTTCGTCGTGCTCGAGGACGACCCGCAGGCGTAGGAGTCTGCGGGAGAATTCCGCGTCAGGCGGGGGAGGCGTGCGTCTCCTCCGCCTGACGCGTTTCCACCTGGCCGTCGTCCTCCGGGACCGGCCGCTCGGTCTCCTCCGCCCGGGCGGCGGCCTCACGGCGCCTGCGCCGCTTGGCGCTGGTGCGTGACTCCTTCTCCGCCACCATCAGATACGCACCCATCAGCCGCTTGAGCTCGACGACCGCGTCGGCGTGGCTCTGGTCGTCCTGCACGGAGAAGTTCAGCATCGAGTAGACGACGTGCACGAGCACCTCGGCCATCAGCGTGCGACGCTCGCGCGGGGTGTCGGGCATGAGCGGAGCCAGCATCCGCGCGATCTGCTCGGCGAACTCCTTCTCGTGGATCGCGCCGGTCGCCCGGGTCGACGGGGTGGACTGCATCGCGAGCCACACCTCCCGCCGCGAGGGGTCCGACATCCACAGCCCGGCGAGATGGTCGACGAAGGCGTTGAGGAACCGCAGCCAATCCACGGAGGGGATGACGCCGTCGAACTTGGCGAGCTCGTCCTGCACACCCACCAGGTCCTGCCGGTTCAGTTCACACACGATGACGTACTTGTTGGCGAAGAACTGGTAGAGGGTTCCGATGGGGACATCGGCACGGGCAGCCACCTCTTCGCAGGTGAACGACTCGAAGCCGACCTCGGTGAGCAGTTCGCGGGACGCGGCGAGCAGCGCGTCGAACTTGCGCCGGCTGCGCTCCTGCGTCGGGCGACGGCGCGGCACGAGTTCCTGGGGCGCCGCCTGGACCTCCAGCGCCGGATCGATACGGCGTGGGGTGCGGCCGCGCTTCGTTGCAGACTCCACGCGCCCAGGCTAACTGGAGGTTGTCCGAATTCCGAACTTTTAGCTGTGAGGGCGAGTCTCAGCTAACACCGCCGGTGGTGCCGCGGTCGCCGGCGCTCACTTGACGAGTGTGAACTGCATGACGTCGATGTGGCCCGTGCGGAAGTGTTCGGCGGAACCGTTCAGGTACTTCATGAAGCGCTCGTACATCTCCTCCGACGACAGGGCGACCGCCTCGTCCCGGCGGGCCGACAGCGCCGCGGCCCAGTGTTCGAGGGTGCGGACGTAGTGCGGCGCCAGGGCCTGGATGCGTTCGACCCGGAACCCCGCTCGCTCCGCGCCGTCGACCACCGTCTCCGGCTGCGGCAACTGCCCGCCGGGGAAGATCTCCCGCTTGATGAAGATGTGGAACAGCGCGTTCTCCCGGGTCACCGGGATTCCCCGCTCGCGCAGCGTCGCGAGGCGGTGCCCCACGATGGTGTGCAGCAGCATCCGGCCGTCCGGGGGCAGCATGTCGTGGCACTTGGTGAAGAACCGGTCGTAGCGTTCGCTCCGGAAGTGCTCGAACGCGCCGATGCTCACGATGCGGTCCACGCGCCCGTCGAACTCCTCCCAGCCCTGCAGCCGCACGTCCACGGTGCGGGGGCCGGGCAGCCCCGCTGCGAGGTCGCGGACGTGCTCGTACTGGTTGCGGCTGAGCGTGAGCCCGATCGTGTTCACGTCGTAGTGCGTGGCGGCGCGCAGCATCGTCGAGCCCCAGCCGCATCCGACGTCGAGCAGTGTCATGCCCGGGTGCAGGTCGCACTTGCCGAGCGACAGATCGACCTTCGCGGCCTGGGCCTGCTCGAGCGTCATGTCGTCCCGCTCGAAATACGCGCAGCTGTAGGTCATCGACGGGTCGAGGAACAGCGTGAAGAACTCGTCCGAGAGGTCGTAGTGGGACTGGACCTGCCGATAGAACGGCGTGAGCGCGCTCTGCGGGCTGGGTGGCATCGCTGTGCCTTCCGTTCGAGGGCCGTCCGGTCCCGCTTCCTGGACCGTTCCGCCCGATGGCAACCTCGATATCGCGGAATCTACGCCGGACGCGGCCGCTGCGAGCATGCTTCGATCTCGAGGGGCGGTACCCGTAGCGAAAACGAGACACGACGATCGAGGAGGCGCGGTGGACGTCGCGGACATGCGGGAGCGGGTGCGCCGGCTGATGCCCGGGGCGCGCAGGGACCTCGGGGAACTGGTGGCGTTCCGGTCGGTGGCCGATCCGCGGCTGTTCCCGGCCGAGGAATGCGTCGCTGCCGCCCGATGGGTGCGCGATGCGTTCGCCGCGGTCGGCGTCGACAACACCGCGCTGATCGAGACGTCGGACGGCTCGCTCGCGGTGCTCGGGCACACGCCGGCCCCGGCGGGAGCGCCGACCGTGCTCCTCTACAGCCACTACGACGTGCAGCCCCCGGGCGACGAATCGCTCTGGCACACTCCGCCGTTCACGCTCACCGAACGCGACGGCCGCTGGTACGGGCGCGGCGCCGCGGACTGCAAGGGCAATCTCGTGATGCACCTGCTCGCGCTGCGCGCGCTTCGGGAGCGGGGACCGCTTCCCGTCGGGATCCGGATCGTCGGCGACGGCTCGGAGGAAACCGGTGGCGGCGGGCTCGAGAACCTGGCCCGCGAACGGCCCGATCTGTTCGCCGCCGACCTGGTGCTCGTCGCGGACTGCGGCAACGCCGAGGTGGGACGGCCGACCCTCACGACGTCGCTGCGCGGCCTGGCGAACGTCGTCGTCCACGTCGAAGCCCTCGCCGGGGAGATCCACTCGGGCCAGTTCGGCGGCGCAGCCCCCGACGCGCTCGCCGCGCTGGTGCGCCTGCTGTCGAGCCTGCGCGACGAGGCCGGCGACACCGTGATCGACGGGCTCGACCCCACCGGAATCTGGAGCGGCGAACCGTATCCCGAGGAGGTGTTCCGCGCCGACGCCGGTGTGCTCGACGGGGTCTCACTGCTGTCGGCCGGGTCCGTGGCCGACGCCGTGTGGGCGCGTCCCGCGCTGACGATCCTCGGCATCGACGCCCCACCGGTGGTGGGATCGGCGGCTGCGGTCGTGCCGCGCGCGTCGGCCCGGCTGAACCTCCGCGTCCCGCCGGGGATGGATCCGGCCACCGCTCAGGACGCCCTCGTCGCCCACCTGCACGCCCACGCCCCGTGGAACGTGCGGGTGCGGGTCGACCGGGAAGGCGTGAGCGAACCGTTCCGGGCCGCGACCGACGGACCGGGATACGCCGCGCTGCGCAGCGCGCTCGGCGCCGTCTACGGACGCGAGGTCGGCACGGTCGGGCAGGGCGGATCGATCCCGCTGTGCACGGTGCTGCAACAGGTGCTGCCGGACGCGGAGATCGCGCTGCTCGGCGTGGAGGAGCCGAGCGCCCGGATCCACGGGCCCGACGAGAGCATCGACCCGTCCGAGCTCGAGCACATGGCCGTCGCGGAGGCGCTGGTGCTCGCCTCCCTCACGCGGTGAGCCGCCGCTCAGACCGACAGGTCGCGGCGCAGCTTCGCGACGTGCCCGGTGGCGCGCACGTTGTACTGCGCAACCTCGATCCGGCCGTCCTCGTCGACGACGAACGTCGAACGGATCACTCCGGTGACGGTCTTGCCGTACATCTTCTTCTCGCCGAACGCCCCCCACGCCGTGAGCGTGGTCTTGTCCGGATCCGACAGCAACGGAAACGTCAGCTGCTCGGCGTCCCGGAACTTCGCGAGCTTGGCCGGCTTGTCGGGGGAGATGCCCACGACGGCGAGCCCGGCGCCGTTCAGGTCGGCGAGGCTGTCGCGGAAATCGCAGGCCTGCTTGGTGCACCCGGGGGTGCTCGCGGCGGGGTAGAAGTACACGATCACCTTGCGTCCGCGGTAGTCCGACAGCGACACCTCGTTGCCGTCCGCGTCGGGGAGGGTGAACTCGGGAGCCGTATCGCCGGGGGCGAGCCTGCTGCTGTTTTCCGTCACCTCCGAGAGGGTAACGGACCCGTGCGTCCACTACCGTGGTCGCAGCACAGTGCAGCGACCAACTGGAGGATCACGTGGGTAGGGACACCGAGGCCATCGAACGGGACATCGAGAACGCCCGCAACCAGCTTGCGAGCACCCTCGACGAATTGAGTGTGCGCGCCAGCCCGAAGAACGTGATGGCCCATGCCAAGCAGACCGTGATGGAGAAGGTGAACCAGCCCAACGTCAAGTACGCGCTCGCGGCGGTCGGTGTCGTCATCGGCGCCCTGGCGCTGCGCAAGCTGCTGCGCTGACAGCTGATCCGAAGGGCACCGTCGTCCGGTTCGCCGGACCGCGGTGCCCTTCGTCGTTTCCCGGCGTCGTGGTCGTGCCCGCCGGGGGAGTGACAAAGGACCCGTTTCGAGTTCGATCTTGGCGTGGTTGACTGGTAACGAGCCAACCGCGCCATCTTCGAGGGGGCTGACGGCCATGCCGAACGCACAGCGGGTTGCACGACTTCTTCTCGTCTCGATCCTGACCGCCATGGCCCTGCTCGGTTCGGGGGCCGCGGCCGCGGCGGGAACCGTCGGCGGTGCGCCGCCGGCCAGGCTGCCCGCGTCGGCGCTCGAGCCGGCGAACGGCGCGGTGGTGGGGGTGGGACATCCCGTGACCGTCCGGTTCGGCGCACCGGTCGGTGACCGCGCCGCCGCCGAACGTGCCGTCGAGATCACCACGTCGAAGCCCGTGAGCGGCCGTTTCGCGTGGCTCGACGACAGCCGCGTGCAGTGGGTTCCCGACCGCCTCTGGCCGGGGCACACCACCGTGACCGTCGCCGTGGCCGGGGCGCGCACCGAGTTCCAGGTCGGCGACGAGTTCGTCGCCGTCGCGAACCGGTCGACGCACCAGTTCACGGTCATCCTCAACGGCGAGGTGGTGCGGACGATGCCGGCGTCGATGGGCAAGCCCGGCTACGAGACCCCGGTCGGCACCTTCTCGGT
>NZ_WVTE01000237.1:0-40801 GCF_009939605.1 Rhodococcus sp. YH1
GCACCTCGCCGCTCTCGATCGCACCCGGGTCGAGCGCGTCGACACCTACTGGACGGTGCCCGTGGTCGAGAAACCGTACTTGCGCTCCGCCGATGGCACCCGAGCGCTCGCGACGGTGACCCTGCAGCATTCCGGGTCGGGTGATCGGCCGCCGTACCACGATCTGCTGTCCGTGCTGCAGGTTCCCGGAGTCGACACCCAGCTGACCGGCAAGACCGTGGTCGACGATTCGTTCAACACACAACTGAAGACCGACCTCGTCGTCGCCGAGTCGGTATCGCTTCCGCTGACCCTGATTCTGCTGGTGATGATCTTCGGCGGACTGACCGCCGCGGCGGTGCCGGTTCTCGTCGCCGCGCTGTCGGTGCTCAGCGCGCTCGGGACGCTTCGGCTGCTGACCATGTTCACCGAGGTCAATGCCTTTGCCCTCAACGTCACCTCTCTTCTGTGTCTCGGTCTGGCCATCGATTACGGACTGTTCATCGTCAGCCGGTTCCGGGAAGAACTCCGCTCCGGCGCCTCGCCGAACGACGCGGTTCGGCGGACCGTTCTCACCGCGGGCCGCACCGTGTGCTTTTCCGCGCTGCTGCTCGTATGTGCCTTCGCCGGAATGCTCGTCTTTCCCCAGGAGGTGATCCGGTCGCTGGGTTTGGGCGCCATCTCGGCCGCCCTCAGCGCGGCCCTGCTGTCCTTGACCGCCGTGCCCGCGGCCCTGGCCGTTCTGGGTGCCCGGATCAACAGTCTGACCTGGCGCCGCGGGGCGGTCGAGCGCGGCGAGGTGCGAGCCCACCGATTCTGGGGAGCCGTCGCCGACCGGGTGATGCGCCATCCGCTGCGCGTCGCAGTCCCGATCACCCTCGTGCTGGTGGTGTTCGCGGCCCCGGTCCTTCTGACGCGGTTCGGCTCGATCAGCTACACCTCGCTGCCGCCCGGCAATCCGGTTCGCGCGGCCACCGAACAGCTGGTCCAGGAATTTCGGTCACCTGGTGGCGACATCACCGTCCTGGTGCACGGAACAGCCGGCTCGCCCCCGCCCCTGCATGCGAGCCTCGGGTTCGTGGCACAGGCCGATGCCGTCGACGGGGTCACCGGTGCGCAGCCCATCGCCACGACCTCGGATTTCACCGTCATCTCCGCGGCGGTGACCGACCGATCGGACGTCGAGCGCGCGAACGCGGCCGTCGCAGCACTGCGCGAGCTGGCGCCGCCGGCAGGAACCCGGATCGAGGTCGGCGGACCGTTCGCCCTCGAGGCCGACAACAATCACGCGATCACCGAGGCGCTGCCCACCATGATCGCCGTCATGGTGGGCGCGACACTGCTGCTGCTGTTCCTGGCCTTCGGCACGGTGGTGCTGCCGGTCAAGGCGGTCGCCATGGCGGGACTGAGCCTCGGGGCGACCTTCGGGCTGCTGACCTGGATCTTCCAGGAAGGACACGGCGCCGGTCTCATCGGCGTGGCTCCGGAGCCCGTCCAGCCCACCCTGGTCGTGTTGATCCTCGCCGTCGTGTTCGGCCTGTCGACCGATTACGAGATCTTCCTGATGTCGCGGATGGTCGAAGCGCATGCTGCGGGGGCGTCGACCGAGACGGCGGTGCACACCGGTACCGCCCTCACCGGTCGTGTCGTCACCTGCGCCGCGCTGATACTCGGTACGGTCACCGCGGCCTTCGCGCTCTCCCCGATGACGATCATGCGGTTCATCGGACTGGGAATGATCTTCGCCCTCGTCATCGACGCCACGCTGGTCCGCATGCTGCTGGTTCCCTCACTGATCAAGCTGATGGGCGACGCGAACTGGTGGGCGCCGGCACCCCTGGCACGCCTGCACCGACGCATCATGCACGGATGGTCCGAGGGCCGGGGCCCGCGCCACCGGGCCACCGCGGGAGGCCGGTCGACACCCGCCGCGGGCCGGCACCGGTCCTCCGTGGACCTGCGCCGACCACCCCGGAAAGGGTCCTCCCCGGACCGGGGGGCGGCCGCGATCGACCCGGTCCACCGGCCGCATCGGGGCGGACTCGACGACCCGGCACCCTCGGGTGAGGATCCCCTGGCGGATACCACCGACGGCCACAGCCCTACGTCGCCTGCACCAGCCGACGGATCGCGTTGAGCGGCAGCCGGATCCACTGTGGCCGGTGGCGGGCCTCGTAGACCACCTCGTAAACGGCCTTGTCCAGTTCGTACGCGCGCAGCAGCGCGGCCGACTCGCGCGGATCCGCGCCGGACGCGCCCGCATAGCCGTCGCAGAACGCGGCGGAGTTGCGCTGCGCCCATTCCTGCGCCCGGAACTCGCGTTGCGCGGCGGCGGCCTCCGACGTCGCATCGTGCAGGGAGTGGTGGGCCGCGTAGTCGAACGAGCGGAGCATCCCCGCCACGTCGCGCAGGGCGCTGTCCGGTTCCCGCCGTTCGTCGAGGGACTTGGCGGGCTCGCCCTCGAAATCGATGAGCAGCCAGTGTTCCGGGGTGCGCAGCACCTGCCCGAGGTGCAGGTCCCCGTGGACCCGCTGCACCGTGGTCGTGCCGGTGGCCGCCGCCTCCGCCAACCGCTCCCGCACCGCCGGGGCGAATTCCGCCAATTCCGGTACGACGGCACCGGCCGCGTCCAGGCGGCGCAGCATGCCGTCGACGATCTCGCCGACGGGTCGCTGCGACGTCCCGAGGGACTGCGCCAGCAGCGCGTGCACCTCGGCCACGGCCGCGCCCATCCGCTGCGATTCGCCGGCGAAGTCCGTGCCCACCTCGTCCGCCCGCAGGTCGGCCTCGAGCAGCAGGTCCCGCACGCTGCCCAGAGCCATCGACCAGCCGTCGGCGGAGTTGGCCGCGAAGTCCTGCACCATCGCCAGCGTCGTGCGCACGCCGCCGATCTCGGCGTCGATCCACGCGCGCACGGGGGCGACCGACCGGCAGCCCGCCTCGCCGAGCGCGAGGTGCAGTTCCACGTCGGGGTTGACGCCCGGCGTGATCCGGCGGAAGAGCTTGAGCAGCAACTGCTCGCCCAGCACGACGGAGGTGTTGGACTGCTCGGCGCTGAGCGCCCGCCCGCGCAGTCCCTCCTCGATGACCGTGCCGGGCACGGTGTGCAGCTCGACCGGGCCATACACCTGCCCGGTAGCGATCGAGTGCGCGTACAGGTCGATGATCTCCTGGTCGCGCAGGCCGTCGTAGGCGTGGGGGCGGTCGTCGCCGCTCCCGTCGGGCCGCGGCAGCGCCCAGGGTGCCAGCTCGTCGGGCAGGTGCGGGCGATACCCGAGCGGCACCTGGTAGATCTGCTCGGCGCCGGATTCGAACTCGACGGTCACCAGCAGGTGGTCCGCTCCGAACGCGGGGGTGTCGGTGAGCGGTTCCCGCAGCATGATCCGGACGGCGGCGACGGTTCTGCCCTTGGCGGCGAACCAACGCTGGTGGGGAAGCCACTCGGCCAGCAGGGCCTCGAGCTCCGCATCGGAGTAGTGCTGCACGTTCGGATCCCTCATGGCTGCACCGCCGCCTCGGCTTCGCTGCTCACCGGATGTTCGCCGACGCCTTCCCTCGTCGGATCGGGCTGCAGCGCGAACCAATAGAAACCGTGACCGGGCAGGGTGATCATGTACCCCTCCTCCGTGATCGGTGGGAACGGGACGGAACCGGTGAGCTCCACCGGAATCCACCCTGCGAACCGGGACAGGTCCAGGATGACGGCCTGGGGATACCGGGACAGGTTGTTCACACACAGGATGACGTCGCTGTAGTTGCGGTCCGGGCCGAGCGGCATCTCCCGCAGGTACGACAGGACGGCCGGGTTGGCGCTGCCCAATTCGGTGAAGGCGGCCTTGCCGAACGCGGGATGCTGCTTGCGGACCTGGATCATCCGGCGCGTCCAGTGCAGCAGCGTGTTCGTCGAGTTCATCTGCCGCTCGACGTTCACGGACTGGTAGCCGTAGGTCGGATCCATGATCGTCGGCAGGTACAGCCGCGCGGGGTCCGCCCGCGAGAAGCCCGCGTTGCGGTCGGGTGTCCACTGCATCGGCGTGCGCACGGCGTCGCGGTCGCCGAGCCAGATGTTGTCGCCCATCCCGATCTCGTCGCCGTAGTAGAGCACCGGCGAGCCGGGCAGGCTCAACAGCAGAGCCGTGAACAGCTCGAGCTGGTTGCGGTCGTTCTCGAGCAGCGGGGCCAGCCGGCGCCGGATGCCGATGTTCGCCCGCATCCGCGGGTCGGTGACGTACTCGGCATACATGTAGTCACGTTCTTCGTCCGTGACCATCTCGAGGGTCAGCTCGTCGTGGTTGCGCAGGAAGATGCCCCACTGCGCACTGCTCGGAATCGGCGGTGTCTGGGCGAGGATCTCGGAGATGGGGAACCGGTTCTGGCGCCGCACCGCCATGAAGATGCGCGGCATGAGCGGGAAGTGGAACGCCATGTGGCACTCGTCGCCGACCTCCGGCTCGCCGAAGTACTCCACCACGTCGCTGGGCCACTGGTTCGCCTCCGCCAGCAGCACCCGGCCCGGATACTCCGCGTCGATCACCGCGCGGCACTTCTTCAGGAACGCGTGTGTCTCGGGCAGGTTCTCGCAGTTGGTGCCCTCGCGCTCGAACAGATAGGGCACCGCGTCCAGCCGGAACCCGTCGATCCCCAGGTCGAGCCAGAAGCGCAGGACGTCGATCATCGCGTCCTGCACCTCGGGATTGTCGTAGTTCAGGTCCGGCTGGTGCGAGAAGAACCGATGCCAGTAGTACTGCTTGCGCACCGGATCCCACGTCCAGTTGGAGGATTCGGTGTCGACGAAGATGATGCGCGCATCCGGGTAGCGCTCGTCGGTGTCGGACCACACGTAGAAGTCGCCGTACGGGCCGTCCGGGTCCGTACGCGACTCCTGGAACCACGCGTGCGTGTCGGACGTGTGGTTCATGACCAGGTCGGTGATCACGCGGATACCGCGCTTGTGCGCCTCGTCGAGGAACGTGACGAAGTCGTCGACGGTGCCGAACTCCGGGAGCACCGCCCGGAAGTCCCGGATGTCGTACCCGCCGTCGCGCAGCGGGGAGTCGTAGAACGGTGGCAGCCAGATACAGTCGGCGCCCAGCCAGGCGATGTAGTCGAGCTTCTCGGTCAGCCCGCGCAGATCACCCGTCCCGTCGTGGTTCGAGTCGTTGAAGGCGCGCACCAGGACCTCGTAGAACACCGCGGTCTTGAACCAGTCGGGATCCACCGCGAGGTTTCTGGCATGGGAGAAGTCCTCGGACTGGGCCTCGACGAGATGGCCGTCGGCTGTGTGTTCCGGTTCGTTCGACCGGTCCCTGGACTCGTGTGAACCTTCGAGCGGCATAACACCTCGGCGATCGTCTCGGCGGTACGGGCAGTGTTCTCGGTTCGTTCCGATCGTAGGGGGGTCGGCGCCGTCGCGCTGGCAATGCGGACTCGCCCCGGGCCCCCGATGTGCACCCCCGCGGGGGCTCGGGTAGGGTGTCCGTCATGCAGCGTGCATATTTCTGGTTTAGCAGGCCGGCCCGGGGTGGGTCGGTCGGCGTAACCGCGCGCTGACTTCTTCCACCTACGAGCCGGACACGGACCGGCTCGCTGGGATCTTTCAGGTTCAGCCAGGGCCGGCCCGGGAACAGGAACCGAACCCCGATGACCACCAGCACTTCCATCTCCACCGCGAATCTCGACGAACAGCGGACCGTGCGGATCAGCCCGCTCGTCGCCCCGGCCGTCGTCCGCGGCGAGCACGCCCCCGACGAGGTGGCCGCCGCCACCGTGCGCTCGGGCCGCGCCGACACCGTGGCGATCCTCGACGGCACCGACGACCGGCTGCTCGTCGTGGTCGGGCCGTGCTCGGTGCACGACCCCGCCGCCGCGATGGACTACGCGCGCCGCCTCGCCGCCAAGGCCGACGATCTGCGCGACGACCTGCACGTGGTGATGCGGGTGTACTTCGAGAAGCCGCGCACCACCCTCGGGTGGAAGGGCCTGCTCAACGACCCGCACCTCGACGGCACCTACGACATCAACACCGGTCTGCGCATCGGCCGCAAGCTGCTGCTCGACGTGTCCGGCCTCGGACTGCCGGTCGGGTGCGAGTTCCTCGACCCGATCCTGCCGCAGTACTACGCGGATCTGGTCACCTACGGCGCGATCGGTGCCCGCACCGCGGCCAGCCAGGTACACCGGCAACTGTGCAGCGCCCTGTCCATGCCGGTCGGCATCAAGAACTCCACCGAGGGTGACGTGCAGGTGGCCGTCGACGGCACCCGCGCCGCCGCCGCGAGCCACGTGTTCCCCGGCACCGATCTCGACGGGCAGGCCGCGCTCATCGAGACCGTCGGCAACCCCGACTGCCACGTCATCCTGCGCGGCGGTTCCGCCGGACCCAACTACGACGCCGGGACGGTCGCCGACACCATGGCCCGCCTGCGCAAGGCCGGTCTGCCCGAGCGCGTCGTGATCGACGCGAGCCACGGCAACAGCAGCAAGAACCACGAGAAGCAGGTCGACGTCGTCACCGACATCGCCGAGCGGCTCGTCGCGGGCGAGAAGGGCATCGTCGGTGTGATGCTGGAGAGCTTCCTCGCGGCGGGCCGTCAGGACCTGACCCTGGGCCGGTCCGACGAGCTCGAGTACGGCAAGTCGATCACCGACGCGTGCCTCGACTGGGCCACCACGGCCGACCAGCTCGACCGGCTGGCCGACGCGGTGCGCCGCCGGCGCGCCTGAGGCCCGCGGTGCGCCGCCGGCGCGCCTGAGGCCCGCGGCGCCCCTGACGCCGGTGCCGGGAACCGTTTCGGGGGATGTCCCGGAACGGTTCCCGCCCTCGGCGCCCCGCGGCGCGCGGCCGGTCGCGGTAGCGTCGGAGGCATGCATCAGCACACGCTGTCGGTGGTCGTGCCGGCGTACAACGAGGAACGCTACATCGGTCCGTGCCTGGCGGCGCTGTTGGAGCAGGAAGCGGACATCCGCGAAATCGTGGTAGTGGACAACAATTCGACGGACAGGACGGGCGAGATCGTCGACGCGATCGCCGAGCGGTCTCCGATCGTCCGCCGGATCGTCGAGCCCCGCCCCGGCGTCGCATTCGCCCGCAATGCCGGATTCGACTCGGCGACAGGAGATCTCCTCGGCCGGATCGACGCCGACACGCGGGTGCGGCCCGGATGGGCCCGCGCGATCCTCGACTTCTTCGCGCGTGCAGACACCGAGAGCGTCGGTGCCGTCAGCGGACTCAGCAACTCCTACGACTCGCCGTACCGGGAGCTCAAGCGCCGGTATATCGAGCAGCGCGTGCGCAAGGGCTTCTTCGGCGGTGAGCGCCGCATCGACAACCTGCACGGTGCCAACATGGCCGTGCGCCGGTCGGCCTGGCAGCGCGTCCGCGACGCGGTCAGCACGGATGCCGGGATCCACGAAGACCTCGACCTGGCCCTGTGCCTGCGCGAGGCCGACATCGAGATCGCCCAGCTCTCCGAGCTGTTCGTCGACATCTCCCCACGGCGTGCGCTGACGCCGCCGCGGGAGTACACCAAGTACATCCGCTCCGGAACCGCCACGTTCGAACTGCACGGCCGGATGAATCCGGTGCTTCGCCGAATCCTGCGGGCGCACTGGGCGTTCCACGTGCTCGTGTATCTGGCCTACCGGCCCTACGATCCGGAGCTGGGCCGGTTCACGCTCACCCGGCTGCTGCGCACACCGCGTGCCCGCACGCTGCCGATCGACGTGGCGGACACCGCCCGCGTGTGAGCGCCGCGATGCGGGGTGCGCCCGGCCCGCGCCGGTCGCACCCCGCGTCCGTTCGTGTCAGCACGTCCGTTCGGGTCAGTGCAGGGGAGTGAAGTCCCGGCTGCCGAGGTAGTCCGGCCGCCGGCGCGGCGCCGAGAACGGCTCGACGAGCGCGTTCTCGACACTGTTGAACACCACGAACAGATTCGACCGGGGGAACGGGGTGATGTTGCCGTTCGAGCCGTGCATGCAGTTCGCGTCGAACACCGTGGCCGAACCGGCCGAGCCGGTGAACGTGGCGATGCCGTGCTCGGCGGCCATCGAGGTCAGCGTGTCCTCGTCGGGCGAACCGGTGGGGGGCACGTGCGTGACGAGGGACTGCCGGTAGTAGTCGTCGGGGGTGGTACCGGCGCACGAGACGAAGGTCCGGTGCGAACCGGGCATGATCATCAAACCGCCGTTGTAACCGTAGTTCTCGGTCAGCGCGACGGAGATGCTCAGCGCCCGCGGACGCGGCATCCCGTCCTCGGCGTGCCAGGTCTCGAAATCGGAGTGCCAGTAGAACGGTCCGCCGCGGAATCCCGGCTTGACGTTCAGCCTCGACTGGTGGATGTAGACCGCCGAGCCGAGGAGCTGGCGGGCGATACCGGCGATCTCCGGTCGCCGGACGATCTCGGCGACCGTGCCGGAGAGGCGGTGCACGTCGAACACGGAGCGCACGTCCCCGCTTCCCGCCTCCCGCACGACCCGCTCGTCGTCGGCCAGATCCCGGCCCAGACGTGCCGTCTCGTCGAGCAGATTTCCGACGTCGTGCGCCGGCAGGAGCGCGTCGACGGTGTGGAACCCGCGCCGGTCGTACTCGGCGACGGCCGGGGCGTCCAGCGGCCCCGTTGCCGATCCCCACACCACCGGATCCGGCCGGGACACGCTCACGCAGTTCGTGCGGTTCCGGGTCGGGTAGTCGTCGATGACGGCCGTCTGCATTGTTGCGAATCACCCTCTCGAAGTCGATGACGGTTCCTTCCGACGCTCTCACCCACCGTGGGCGGATGCAACCCGTCGCGGAGATCCGCGGCACAAACATGCGCAACGCCGCATGCGCCGGGAGTAGGGTCGCCCCTGGCTGCCGCCGCACAACAGGATGAGGGGATCATGACCGAGACGATGCGCGCCGCGCGTTTTCATGCGGACACCAGAACCAATGTGCTGGAAGATGTTCCGATTCCGTCGCCGGGCCCCGGCGAGGTGCTCGTCAAGGTCGCCTTCTGCGGCATCTGCCACTCGGACCTGAGCCTGCTCGACGGCACCTTCCCGGCCCTGCTGCCGGTGGTCACCCAGGGCCACGAAGCCGCCGGGACCATCGCCGCCGTCGGGGACGGCGTGACCGGGTGGGAGGTCGGGGACCGCGTCGTGCCCTCGGCCGGACGACCGTGCATGCAGTGCCGCAAGTGCCGGCGCGGCGACCTGACCAACTGCCTGAACATCCAGTTGATGGCCTTCGCGTACGACGGCGCCTGGGCCGAGTACACCGTCGCACAGGCGGGCGGTCTCACCCTCGTGCCCGACAACGTCCCGCTCGAGCAGGCGGCGATCCTCGCCGACGCGGTGTCCACGCCGTTCGGCGCCGTCGTGCGCACCGGGCAGGTGCAGGTGGGCGAGGCCGTCGGCGTGTGGGGGGTCGGCGGAGTGGGCACCCACATCGTGCAGCTCGCCCGGCTGATCGGTGCCGTGCCGGTCCTCGCGTTCGACATCAACCCCGCGGTGCGGGAGCGGGCCCTCGAACTCGGCGCCGACTATGCGTTCGACTCCCGCGACCCGGACCTGGTGCAGAGGGTCGCCGAGGCGACCGGCGGGAAGATGCTCGACGTGGCCTTCGACTCGGCGGGCGTGAAGGCCACCTTCGACCAGGCCCTGCAGTGCGTGATGACGGGTGGCCGCGTCGTGGTCGTCGGGCTGAGCGGGCAGGAGGCCTCCCTGGGCCCCACCGCCACGTTCGGACTGTCGCGCAAGCACGTGATGGGCCACCTCGGCTACAAGAATGTCGACATCGAAACGCTCGCCGCGCTCGTCTCCCGCGGCCGCCTGGACATCTCCCGCTCGATCAGCGAGATCGTGCCGCTGGAGAACATCGCCGAGGGCATCGAGAAGCTGCACAACCACATCGGGGATCCGATCCGGATCCTCGTTCAGCCCTGACCTGTCGGAGTCTCGTCGTACCGTCGCCGCATGGGTTACGAATTCCAGGTGACGGTCGATTCCAACAGCCCGCACACGCTGGCGAAATGGTGGGCGGCCGCGCTGGGCTGGCGGGTGGAGCCGAGCAACGAGGACTTCATCCGCGGCCTGGTCGCGGCCGGCCACGCCCGCGAGGACGACACCGAGATCTTCGAGGGCGTCCTGGTCTGGAAGGCGGGCGCCGCGATCTCCGATCCCGAGGTGCCCGCGCGTCCGCGCGTGCTCTTCCAGCGGGTGCCCGAGGGCAAGACGGTGAAGAACCGGCTGCACTTCGACATCCGGGCCGGGGAGGAACGTGAGGCGCTCGCCGGGCGGCTCGTCGAGGCGGGCGCGACCGTCCTGCACCGGGGCCGGCAGGGGCCGAGCGAGTGGATCACCATGACCGACCCGGAGGGCAACGAGTTCTGCGTCGGGTGAACCGGCGGACCTACCGATACGCGCGCGGGGTCTTGCCCGTCCATCGCTTGAAGGCACGCCGGAACGCGCTCGGCTCGGAGAAGCCGAGGCGGGCCGACAGCGCGTCCACCGGTTCGCCGCGGCGCAGCCCGGCGATCGCCGTGTCGCGCAGCACCTCCTCGCGCAACTGCCCGAGCGAGGTGCCCTCCTGCCGAAGCAGGCGCCGCAGATGCGGTGCGCTCACCGACAGCATCTCCGCGACTTCCTCGGCGGTCGCCGTGCGTCCCTCGATGCCCGACTCGAAGATCCGCCGCACCTGCGACGCGGCGGTGGAGTCGTAGTCGCGTTCCGACATCATCAGATTCGGCGATTCGCGCAGATAGTCCTCGAGCGTCTCCTCGGTCTGGACAATGGGCGACCGCAGTGCCGCGTTGTCGATTTCGAGCGCCGCCCCGTCGGCGTCGAAGGTGACCGGCACCCCGAAGATCGCGTCGTAGTTCTTCGCGAGCACCGGATCGGGCTCGCCGTAGGGAACCGTGACCGACGCCAGCCGTACTCGTCCGCCGACGAGCCAGGCCGCGAAGCGGTGCAGCAGGATGAGCAGGAAATCGATGATGACGCGGGTCTTGTCGTCGCACGGCTCCGGCAGCACCACCTCGAGCCGGGTCGTCTGCGGGCCCGGCGTCAGCCGCAGTCTCGGCAGCGTCGGCAGCACGCGGTTGACCTCGATCATCCGTTCGAGGGCCTGGGCGAGGTCCCGGCAGTGGATCAGCGTCAGGCACATCACGCGGAAGGTGCCGCGGGGCACCGGCCCCGGGCCGAGGCCGAACAACTCGTCACCGGTGAGCTCCCAGGTCTTCTGCGTGAACCGGGTGACCTGTTCGGGGGTGAGGCGCGCGTGCGGGTGCGCGAGCACCGCGCGACTGATCCGGGCCGCGTCCAGGGCCGGGGCCAGATCCACGCCGTTCGCCGCGGCGAGAACCACCGAGCGGCGCACGAAGTCGGAGGGAATGGTGGCGGGGGCGGTCATGTTCAGCCGTGCTCCCGCAGGCTGCGCAGCCGCCGGACGCCCTCGAGGAGGACGTCGTCGCGCTTGCAGAACGCGAAGCGCACCAGATGGTTCCACTGCTGGGGGTCGTCGACGAAGGCGCTGACCGGGACCGCGGCCACCCCGATGCGTTCGGGCAGGGTCCGGCAGAAGGCAACACCGTCCGTCGCGCCGAACGGGGTGATGTCCGCGCACACGAAATACGTGCCGGCCGAGTCCAACACACCGAATCCGGCGTCGGCGAGGGCGCCGGAGAGCAGGTCGCGCCTGCGCTGCAGATCGTCGCGCTGGGCGGCGATCCACGGCTGCTCGTGGGTCAGCGCGTACGCGACGGCGGGCTGGAACGGCGCCCCGGCGACGAACGACATGAACTGTTTCGCCGCGCGCACCCCGTCGATCAGTTCACGGGGGCCGAGCGCCCATCCGATCTTCCAGCCGGTGACGTTGAACGTCTTCGCGGCGCTGGACACGGTGACGGTGCGTTCGGCCATGCCGGGCAGCGACGCGAGCGGGCGGTGCCGGCGGCCGTCGAACACCAGGTGCTCGTACACCTCGTCGGACAGCACCAGCAGGTCCCGCTCGCAGGCCAGTGCCGCGACCGCGCCGAGCGCCGCGTCGTCGTAGACCGTGCCCGTCGGGTTGTGCGGGGTGTTGACCACGAGCATGCGGGTGCGCTCGGTGACCGCGGCGCGCAGCGCGTCCACGTCCAGGACGAACCCGGACCCCGCGCGGGCGAGCGGCACCGTGCGGCGGCTCGCCCCCGCCAGCGCCACGGACGCGGCGTAGGAGTCGTAGTAGGGCTCGGTGAGCAGCACCTCGTCGCCGGGTTCGACGAGACCGAGGATGGCGGCGCTGATCGCCTCGGTGGCGCCGACGGTGACGAGGACCTCGGTGTCCGGGTCGTGCTCGAGCCCGTACCGGGCGGCGCGGTCCGCCGCGATCGCCCGGCGCAACTCGGGCGTGCCCGGCCCGGGCGGGTA
The DNA here is from genome assembly GCF_009939605.1 of Rhodococcus sp. YH1. NCBI lineage: Bacteria > Bacillati > Actinomycetota > Actinomycetes > Mycobacteriales > Nocardiaceae > Rhodococcus > Rhodococcus sp. YH1. The sequence continues at coordinate 12,364 of NZ_WVTE01000237.1, forward strand.
CTGGTTGACGCCGTCGGCGATGGCCTGGCGCGCGACGTCCAGCATCGCGCGGGGGCCGTCCGTGTCGGGAAAACCCTGGCCGAGGTTCACGGCGTCGTGCGTAACGGCCAGGGCGGTCATCTCGGCGAAGATCGTGGACGCGAACGGGCGCAGCCTGCGGACGGTGCGGACCCGATGTGAGGACGCGATTTCTGCCATTTCTGCAGCTTAGCCGCGCCCTTCCCGGCCTCCGGCAGCGGTCGTGTCACATCCGGCGGGGCTGTCTCGTCCAAAGGATGAACGGTCCCGCTCGGGACCCGAGGAACGGAGAAGGTCATGGCGCGCATTCCCGCGGTGACACCGGCCGAGGCCGGCGTCACGACGAAGATCGCCTACCGGGTGGCCCGGCGCCGCTTCGGGGAGGTGCCCGAGCCGTTCGCCGTCTACGCCCACCATCCGGCGTTGATGCGGGCGAGCGCCGTGCACGAGATGCTCGTCGAGCGCGCCTCGACGGTGCTGCCGGCGCACGTCCGCGAGCTCGCGGTGTACCGGGTGGCCTGGAGCGTCGGGTGCTCCTGGTGCGTCGACTTCGGCGCGATGCTGCAGCGGCTCGACGGACTCGACGTGGACCGCCTCGAGCACATCGCCGACTACGCGACCTCCGACGCCTACAGCGACGACGAGCGTGCGGCGATCGCGTACGCCGACGCGATGACGGGAGCCGGCGGTGCGGCCGTCGCGGTGACGGACGAGCAGGTCGCCGACCTCGAGCGTCGCTTCGGGCGGGCCGGGGTGGTGGAACTGACGTACCAGATCGCGCTCGAGAACATGCGGGCCCGGATGAACTCGGCCCTGGGCATCCACGAGCAGGGATTCAGCACCGACGCGTGCCGGGTGCCGTGGCTGCAGGACGACGCGGCTCAGGGCAGCACGAGCTGACCGATGGGACCCGGATTCCAGGCGATCTCCCACCGGAATCCGTCGGGGTCCGCGAAATACCCTGTGTAGCCGCCCCACTCACGTTCGACCGCGTCGGAGACCGGATCGGCTCCGGCGCGGCGGGCGGTGTCCAGCACCCGGTCGACGTCCGCTCGGTCGGCGACGTTGTGGGCGAGCGTCACGGGCGGGACGCCGCCCCGCTGCACGGGGCCGACCTCGGCCGCGAACTGCCGTTCGTCCCACAGGGACAGGACGAGGTGCGGGCCGACCTGGATCATCACCACCTCGCCGGGGACGTCGACGACCGGGGTCCAGCCGAGTCCGTCGACGTAGAAGCGCCGGGTGCGCTCGAGGTCGGCGACGGCGAGAGTGACGAAGCTCAGTCGTTGCTCCATGGCCGAAGCCTAGGCGTGTCCGTCCCGGACACGCGAGTGCGGATGGGCGACACTGTTCGTGGTGTCTCGTTCGCGGACCCGACCGCGGCGGGACACGGATACTGGGAGGCGCCATGGCCGGTGGTTTCGTGCCTGTTCCGGACTGGTTCAGCTGGGAGAATCACGACTGCGGCGTCGCCGTCGCCGACATCGACGGTGACGGCGCACCGGACGTCGTCGCTCTCATGATCGACAACCCGCGAGAGCAGAACACCGGCTGGTACCGGGTCGGACACGGGCTGGCCGCCGACGGAACGGTGCGCAACTGGGAGTCCTGGATCCCCGTTCCCGATTGGTGGGGCTGGGAGAACCAGGGCGCCGGTGTCGCCGTCGCGGACCTCGGCGGTACCGGCACGCTCGACCTCGTCGTCTTCGTCGTCGACAACCCGCCCGGTCAGAACTCCGGATACTTCCGCATCGGCCGCGACCTGGCCGCCGACGGAACGGTCACGGGAGGGTGGACGCCGTGGATCGCGGTCCCGGACTGGTACGGGTGGGAGAACCAGGGCGCCGACATCGCGATCGCCGACCTCGACGGCCTGCCCACCCTCGTGGTCTTCGTCGTCGACAACCCGCCCGGCCAGAACAGCGGACAGTTCCGGCTGGGCCGGGGGTTGACTCCCGAGGGAACGCTGACCGCCGGCTGGACGCCCTGGGTGCCCGTACCGGACTGGTACGGCTGGGAGAACCAGGGTGCGGGCATCGCCGTCACCGACCTCGACGGCGACGGCCGGCCCGAACTGATCGTGCTCGCCGTCGACAATCCGCCGGGGGAGAACGGTGGTCACTACACGATCGGCTGGGGTCTGGACGGATCCGGTCACGCCCTCGACGGCTGGAGCGTGTGGTCCACCATCCCGGCGTGGGGCTTCTGGGAGAACCAGGGTGCGGCAGCCGCAGTGCTGGATCGCGGCGACGGTTCCCGGCCCGAACTGGTCGTGCTCGCGACGGACAACCCACCGCAGCGCAACACCGGGTACCTCCGCGTAGTCGAACTCGTCACGGACGTCGACGAGGCGCCCGGCATGGGTCTCTGGCGGCTGCTCGACTTCGGCACCGAGATCAATCCCGTGCACGCGGCGCTGCTGCACACCGGGGACGTGCTCTTCTTCGCAGGCTCCGGGAACGATCCCGACCACCATGCAGCCCATCGATTCCGCACCAGAGTCTGGCACTATCCCGCTCCCGAACTCGACGCTCCGGCCACACCGATCGACCTGTTCTGCGTCGGGCAGGCGTTTCTTCCCGACGGGCGCCTTCTCGCGGCCGGGGGCACCGAACGGTACGACCCGTTCTACGGTCTGAAGGACGCGCTCGTCTTCGATCCGGTCACGGGGGAGTGGTCGGCCACCGCCGACATGACGTACGGGCGGTGGTACCCGACGCTGCTCACCCTCGGCGACGGGAACGTGGTCGCGGTGTCCGGACTCGGCGCCGACAACCATCTTTCGGTCGTCCCCGAGCGCTACACCGCGGCGACCGCGACGTGGTCGGAACTGCCGTCGCCGGGCCCGATCCCGATGTATGCGCACCTGTTCCTGCTCGCGGACGGCCGGATCTTCTATTCCGGAGGTCAATACGGCGGGAACAACGGCATGCGGCCGTCCGTGTGGGATCCCGATACGGGTCACGTCACCGCCGTGGCCGGCCTGGCCGTGCCCGGTTCCCGCAATCAGGCGGCGAGCGTGCTGCTGCCGCCGGCCCAGCAGCAGAGGGTCATGATCCTCGGCGGCGGAGGATTCGACCTGCACAGTCCCGCCCCTGCACTCGCCGACACGCGGATCGTCGACCTCACCGACCCGGAGCCCACCTATCGGCCCGGTCCCCCGATGGCCCATGCCCGCATGCATCTGAGCGCGGTGCTGCTCCCGGACCGCACGGTGCTCGCCACGGGCGGTTCGGCGGTGGAGGAGACGGCGCACGGCGCACCGCCCCATGCGGAGATCTACCGGCCCGCCACCGGCGTGTGGACGCACACCGCGCCCTCTCGGGTGCCCCGGCTCTACCACTCGGTCGCCTTGCTGACCCCCGACGGGAAAGTGGTCACCGCCGGCTCGAATCCGGCCCGCAAGACGGAGGACCTGCGCATCGAGATCTACTGGCCCCCGTATCTGTTCCACGGCGACCGGCCGACCCTCGAGCTGGCCGCCGCCGAGGGCGGATACGGGGGAACCGTTGCCGCGACCGTGCACCCGCGCGGCGCCGTACAGACCGTCGGCCTCGTCCGTCCGGGCGCCTGCACCCACTCGTGCGACAGCGAGCAACGCCTGATCGACGTCGCGTTCACCGCCGGGGCGGGTGGATCGGTCACGCTGCATCTGCCCACCGACCCCGACCTCGCGCCGCCGGGGTGGTACCTCGTGTTCGCGGTCGACGAGCACGAGGTGCCGTCGATCGGCCGATGGCTGCACCTGGGGTGAAACCGATCGCACCGTCCGGTCGGCGGATTCGGCCCGGTTCGCTACGCTCGGTCGCCGTCCCCGCGGGCGAGCAGGACGCCGCGGAGCTTGTCGGGATTCGCCATGTCGTAGGCCGCCCAGACCCGCCCGTTGCGGACCGTGCAGCCGACGACCCGGCCGGCGAAGGCCCGGTGGGTCTCGTCGCCGGGGCCGCCCCCGCTGACGAACCCGAGTTCGCCGTTGACGAGCGCCGGTGTGCCGGCCAGGAACGCCTCGGCGCCGTAGCGCTGCATCAGGCCCAGGAAGAACCGGGCGAACCGCTCCGCGCCGACGACGACGTTGACGGCCGTGCGGGTCACCCCGTTGGCGTCTCCGATCACCCGGGCATCGGGATCGAGCGCCGCGACCACCGCCGCGAGGTCCCCGGAGGCGAGGGCGGTCATCAGCCGCTGCACCGCCTCGACGTGCTCGGCGGCCGGCACGGGGGGCGGCGCGGCCGCGACGGCCCGCCTACCGCGGGAGGCGAGCTGGCGCGCGGACGCCGGCGTGACGTCGAGAATGCCGGCGATCTCGTCGAACGGCACGGCGAACCCGTCGTGCAGGACGAAGGCGACGCGCTGGGCGGGGGTGAGCGTGTCCAGCACGACCATCGCCGCCATCCTGCTGTCCTCCTGCCGCACCACGGCTTCCAGTGGATCCGGGGCCGGCGATCCGCCGAGCGGGGTGACGATCGGCTCGGGCAGCCACTGGCCGACATAGTTCTCCCGGCGCGCCGTCGCCGACCGCAGCCGGTCGAGGCACAGGCGTCCGACGACGGTGGTCAGCCACGCCCGCAGATTGTCGATCCGGTCGGTGTCGGCGCCGTCGAGGCGCAGCCACGCGTCCTGGACCGCGTCCTCGGCGTCGGCGACGCTGCCCGTCAGCCGGTAGGCGACGGAGAGCAGGTGCGGCCGATGCTGCTCGAAGGCGTCGGCGAGCACGGCGGTGCGCATGGGGCGATCGTACCGACCGACGGCGCGATCGCGACCGGTACGGCACCGGACCGAACATGTCAAGGGATCCGCACACGGATGCGCCGAAGCGTTGACCCGTCGCGGCGGCCCGGGACAGACTTCCGGAGTCCGATCGCCGCAGAAGGAGTCCACCGTGTACGAGTGTCCGGACTGTTGTCGCTGACCCTCCCGGTGTAGCCCGGCGTGCCGGCCCGTCCGGCCGGCCGCCGTCGCGCGATCTTCCGTTGCCGCACCGCGAATCCCGGTGTCGCGTACGCCTTCACTGTCGCCGCGCGCCGCATTTCTCCGTGCCCGCCGTGCCGGGCCTCTTCGTCGAACGTAAGGGACAACTCTCGCGATGTCGTATTCCACGCTGCGCAGCCGACTGGTCCGGTCGGCTGCGGTCGCAGCCACTCTCGTCACCCTCGCCGCGGGGGTCGCGGCCTGCTCCTCGGGGTCGGAGACCACCACCACCGAGGACGGTCGCACCGTCCTGCGCTACCAGGGCTCGGCCGGCCAGGTCACCTATCCCGAACTCGCGGAGAACCTCGGTTACTACGAGAACGTCGCGCTGGACTGGGTGGGCGACACCACCAGCGGTCCGCAGGACATCCAGTCCGCGGCCACCGGCCAGACCGAGTTCGGCGGCGCATTCAACGGCGCCGTCATCAAGCTCGCCGCCGCCAACTCGCCGATCACGTCGGTCATCAGCTACTACGGCTCCGACAAGGAGTCGTTCAACGGCTACTACGTGCTCGAGGACAGCCCGATCCGCACCGCCCGGGATCTGATCGGCAAGAAGGTGGGGATGAACACGCTCGGTGCCCACCACGAGTTCCTCGTCCGCGAATGGCTCGCCCAGCAGGGACTGATCCCGGACGAGATCAAGCAGGTCGAACTGATCGTCGTGCCCCCGGTGAACACCGAGCAGGCGCTGCGGGAAGGGCAGATCGACGTCGGCACCCTCGGCAGCGTGTTCCGCGAGACCGCGGTCTCGCGCGGCGGGATCCGTCCGCTGTTCACCGACGAGTCCCTGTTCGGGGCGTTCAGCTACGGCACGTACGTCTTCCGAGACGACTTCATCGCCGAGAACCGGGACGCGGTGGCGGATTTCGTGCAGGGCACGGCGCGGGCCATTCGCTGGGCGCAGACCACCCCACGCGACGAGGTCATCGCCGAGTACAAGGAGATCATCAACGGCCGCGGCCGCAACGAGAACACCAACCTCGTCGAGTTCTACAAGAGCCCCGGCGTCGCCGGCCCGGGCGGGACGATCACCGAACAGGAGATCCAGACCTGGCTCGACTGGCTCGCCCGGAACGGCGAACTGCCCGAGGGCACGTTCACCCCGGCCGACATCTACACCAACGAATTCAACCCCTACGCCAACGGCACCTACGAACCGTCGAGCGGTCCGAACGGTGAACCCGTCGAGGAGGCGAAATGAGCACCACCCCGAAGCTCCGTCTCGAGCACGTGACCAAGCAGTTCCCGGTCCGCGGTACGGACACCGCGTTCACTGCCCTCGACGATGTCAGCCTCGACCTGGCCGACGGTGAGTTCCTCGTCCTCGTCGGCCCCAGCGGCTGCGGCAAGTCCACGCTGCTCGACCTTCTCGGCGGGCTGAGCAGCCCGACGTCGGGACGGATCCTGCTCGACGGACAGCCGATCTCCGGGCCGGGCCTGGATCGGGGCATCGTCTTCCAGCAGTACGCGCTCCTGCCGTGGCGCACCGCGCGGCACAACATCGAATTCGGCCTAGAGGCGAAGGGCCTGCCCCGGCGTCAGCGCCGCGCGCTGGCCGAGCACTACCTCGAGCTGGTGGGGCTGCGCGGGTTCGGCGATCGCTATCCGCACGAGCTGTCCGGCGGCATGAAACAGCGCGTCGCGATCGCCCGGAGCCTGGCGTTCGACCCCGAGGTGCTCCTCATGGACGAGCCGTTCGCCGCCCTCGACGCGCAGACCCGGGAGTCGTTGCAGGACGAGCTGTTGCGGATCCGGCACGAGACCGGCAAGACCATCCTGTTCATCACCCACGGCATCGACGAGGCGATCTACCTCGGACAGCGCGTCGCCGTGCTCACGTCCCGGCCCGGGCGGATCAAGACCGTCGTGGACATCGACATCGATCGCACCGTCGACGACGTCCGGTCCGGCGAGGCGTTCCGACACTATCGACACCGGATCTGGTCGTTGCTGCACTCGGAGGTCGAGCGCGCGCAGCACCACGAGTTCGGTGCCGCAACCCAGGAGGTGCAGCATGTCTAGTCCGAGCGCCACGCTGATCGACCCCGTCGAGCTCGACGGGGCCCTCGCGGAGCAGCGACCCGCGCCGGCCGTGCCCGCCCCGGGCGCCGGGACCGGACGCCGGGTCGGTGCCGTCGTATGGCGCGGTGTGAAGCCGGCCCTCGCGATCCTCGCCTTCCTCGCGGTCTGGGAGACCGCGCCCCGGCTCGGGCTCGTCGACGAGGTGTTCCTGCCGCCCTTCACCGTGGTCGCGGAGGCCTTCACCCAGCTGATCGGTAGTGGCCAGCTCGCCGAACACCTCGGCGCCAGCCTGTCCCGGGCCGTCACCGGATTCGTGATCGCAGTGCTCGTCGCGATCCCGCTCGGGGTGGCGATCGGCTGGTACCGGCCGGTGGCCGAGTTCCTCAACCCGATCCTCGAGCTGTTCCGCAACACCGCCGCGCTCGCACTGCTGCCCGTGTTCATCCTGATCCTGGGCATCGGCGAGACCTCGAAGGTGGCGCTGGTGATCTACGCGAGCACCTTCCCGATCCTGCTCAACACCATCTCCGGCGTGCGCACCGTGGATCCGCTGCTGGTCAAATCGGCCCGTTCCCTCGGTCTGCCTTCCTACCGCCTGTTCCAGAAGGTGATCCTGCCGGCTGCCGTGCCGACGATCTTCACCGGCATCCGGATGGCTGCGGCCTCGTCGATCCTCGTGCTCATTGCGGCCGAGATGGTCGGCGCCAAAGCAGGTCTCGGCTATCTCATCACCGCCTCGCAGCTCAACTTCCAGATCCCGAACATGTATGCCGGCATCGTCGCCATCTCCCTCGTCGGTCTGACCTTCAACGGGATCCTCGTCGCAGTCGAGCGCCGACTGTCCCGCTGGCGCGCAGACCAGTAGTCCGTCCGTTCCCACGTACTCGGATAGGTTGTCATGTCCCAGTCTCCGAAGCAGTTCCACCTCAACGCCTTCCTGATGGGGGTCGGCCACCACGAGGCCGCCTGGCGGCACCCGCGCACCGACGAGCGCCGCGTCCTCGACGTCGCACACTTCCAGGAGCTCGCGCAGATCGCCGAACGCGGCAAGCTCGACTCGGTGTTCTTCGCCGACGGCCTCGCGACCGGTCCCCGCGTGGAACACAACATCCAGGCGGTCTTCGAGCCGATCACCCTGCTGTCCGCGATGGCCGTCGTCACCGAGCGGGTGGGCCTGATCGCCACCGCGTCGACCGGCTACAACGAGCCGTTCAACCTCGCCCGCAAGTTCGCCTCGCTCGACCACATCAGTCACGGCCGCGCCGGCTGGAACATCGTGACCTCGGGTGGCGCCGACGAGGCGGCCAACTTCGGCTACGACGAGACACCGGACCACGCCGGCCGTTACGACCGCGCCGCCGAGTTCGTCGACGTCGCCGTCGACCTGTGGGACAGCTGGGACGACGATGCCGTCGAGCTGGACGTCGACAGCGGCCGCTTCGCCGACCCGGCCAAGGTACACACCATCGACCACGACGGCGCGCGGTTCACGGTGCGCGGCCCACTGAACTCCCCGCGCTCACCTCAGGGCCGTCCCGTGCTGGTACAGGCCGGATCCTCGGAGAGCGGAAAGGATTTCGCCGCCCGGTACGCCGAGGCGGTCTTCACGGCGCAGCGCACCCTGGCCGAGGGGCAGGCGTTCTACCGCGATCTGAAGGCCCGCGTGGCCGAGGCGGGGCGGGATCCGCACTCCCTGAAGGTGCTCCCCGGGATCGTGCCGTTCATCGGCGACACCGAGGCCGAGGCCGAGGCGCTCGAGCAGGAGTTCACCGACCTGATCTCACCGGCGTACTCGTTGCGCCAGCTCTCCGGGATGGTGGGAGTTGATCTCACCGAGTATGCCCTGGACGCGCCGCTGCCTCCGCTGCCGCCGATCGACCGGATCCAGGGCAACAAGAGCCGCTACGAACTGGTGAAGAACCTCGCCGAGAGCGAGGGCCTGACCGTGCGCCAGCTCATCGGGAAGCTCGGCGGCGGCCGCGGGCACCGCACCTTCGCCGGCACCCCCGAACAGATTGCCGACGAACTGCAGCTGTGGTTCGACAGCGAGGCCGCCGACGGCTTCAACGTCATGCCGCCGTATCTGCCCGGCGGACTCGAGGACTTCACCACCCGCGTGGTGCCGATCCTGCAGGAGCGCGGGCTGTTCCGCACCGAGTACACGGCGACGACGCTGCGCGGCCACTACGGGCTCGACCGCCCGGCCGGTCGCCTCGCGGCCACCGCATACGCGGGTGCCGCGACGGCGTGAGTCCGCCCCTCGAACCGACGTCGCTCGTCCGGACGGTGTTCGTCCCGTCCGCGATCTTCGGGATCGGGCAGGGTGCCGGGGCCCCGGTGGTTGCGCTTCTCGCGCGCGACCTCGGGGCCCGGTGTCCGTGGCCGGGTTGATCGTGGCGTCGACCTACTCTGTTCGTATCCGGCGGGACAGATGATGGACCGCTTCGGCCGCCGCGTCGTGGCGGTGCCGTCGCTGCTCGTGATCGGTGTGGCGTTTCTGGCGCTCCCGATCGCGGACGATCTCATCTCCCTCGTGGCGGTGGCCGTGCTCCTCGGAATCGGCAACGGCCTGGGCAACGGCGTCATCATGACGCTCGGGGCCGACACCGCCCCGCCGCGGACGCGTGCGGAGTTTCTCGCGGCCTGGCGACTGATGCACGACAGCGGTATGTTCGCCGGCCCGTTCGCGGTCGGAGCCGTCGCCGCGCTGTCGCTGGCGGCCGGCGCACTGACCGTCGGAGGACTCGCGATGCTCGGTGCCGCCGTCATGTACCGGTACATTCCGCGATACTCGGCTTGGCCGCGTCGCACGCTGCAACCGGCGTCGGCGTCCGAGAAGGCAGCACACACCACGACACCGAGTTAGGACCCACATGCGTTTCGGATTCTTCGTCCCCCAGGGCTGGCGGCTCGACCTCGTCGGCATCGATCCCGCCGAGCAGTGGCGGGTGATGCGCGACCTGGCGCAGCGCGCCGACGCCGGCCCGTGGGAATCGATCTGGGTGTACGACCACTTCCACACCGTGCCTCTGCCCACCGAGGAGGCCACCCACGAGGCCTGGTCGCTGGTGTCGGCATTCGCCGCGGTCACCGAGAACGTGCGCATCGGACAGATGTGCACCGCCATGAGCTACCGCAACCCCGCCTACCTGGCGAAGGTCGCCGCGACCGCGGACATCATCTCCGGCGGCCGCATCGAGATGGGCATCGGCGGCGGATGGTACGAGCACGAGTGGCGCGCGTACGGATACGGCTTCCCGCCCGCCGCCGAACGGCTGCGCCGGCTCGACGAGGGCGTGCAGATCTTCCGGCAGGCCTGGACCACCGGCACCGCGACCCTGCACGGCAGGCACTACCAGGTGGACGGCGCCGTCGTGCGCCCCCTGCCGCTGCAGGACGGCGGCATCCCGCTGTGGATCGCCGGCGGCGGGGAGAAGGTGACCCTGAAGATCGCGGCCAAGTACGCGCAGTACACCAACTTCGACGGCACCCCGGAGGGCTTCGCCCACAAGTCGGAGATCCTGCGCGGGCACTGCGCCGACGTGGGCACCGACTTCGACGCCATCGTCCGCTCGGCGAACTACAACGTCGCGATCGGCCGGACCGAGGCCGAGGTGCAGGAGCGCCTCGATGCGCTGCGCGCGCGGCTCGAACCGTACGTCGGGCCGGAGAAGGCCGACAGCGCGCTCGACGCGTTCCGGGGGCTGCCCGCCGTCGGCACTCCCGAGCAGATCGTGGAGAACTTCACCGCGCTGAAGAAGCAGGGCATGACCTACGCGATCCTCTATTTCCCCGAGGCCGCGTACGACACCTCGGGCATCGAGTTGTTCGAGAGGGAAGTCCTGCCCGAACTGCGCTGACCGGGGTCGCCGGCGGCCGTGCCGATCACATCGGCCACCCGTCGGCCGGCACGCGTGGGTCGTCGGGCAGCAGACCCGCGACCCACGCGTCGTGCCGCACCCCGCGCTGCAGCACGCCGCGCCGTTGCACCCCCTCGAAGCGGAAGCCGACGCGCCGCGCCACCGCCGCCGACGCGAGATTGGCGGCCAGCGCCCGCCATTCGATACGGCCCAGTTTCAGACCGTCCGCGCGGAAGGCGAAGTCGCACAACACGTTCACCGCGGCCGTCGCGAGCCCGCGGGTGCGTGCGGCCGGAGCGATCCAGTACCCGATCTCCGCGGCCGACGGGTCGCGCGCGATCAGCCCGATCGTGCCCAGCAGCGGGCCGTCGGCGGTGGTCCGCACCGCCCACACCGGACTGTGTCCCTCCCAGCCGGCGGGCACCACGTCGCCGACGAACCGTTGCGCGTCGGCGCGGGTGTAGGGGTCGGGGACCGTCGTCCACCGGACGATCGACCGGTCCCGGCAGGCGGCCGTGATCGCGTCGACGTCGTCCGGGCCCGGCACCGTGAGAACGACGGTGCTTCCGGCGAGGACGACGGGTCGCATGGTCAGCGGAGGTCGGGGGGCAGGTCCTTCGGGTCCAGCACGAGCCGGCGCTCGTCGCTGGCCGCGACCTCGTCCGAGAGGGACAGCTTGCCTTCGACCACCTTCCACTCGGTCTCGTCGATGGCGGCCGCGGCCTCCCGCAGCACCGAGGCGTCGCGGGTGCCCCACGCGATCGGCATCGGGCTGACCATCTGCCACGCGCCGCTCGTGTTGCGGGTGGTGCGGTCCGACAGCACCGCGACGCACGGCACGCGCTCGCCGACCTGCACCCGGTGCCCCGGTACGGCCGTGACGTCCCGGGCGACCAGCGCATAGCGGTGGACGCCGGTCTCCGGCTTGGCGATGTCGACGAGCGCGAGCAGCGTCATCCCGCGCGGCCGGAGCTCGGAGACCACGGCCGGCACCAGGGGACTGTCCCGGTACAGGTGCTGGATCGTGCCCACCTTGCGCGGCGCCCATACCGCAACCCACGCAGCGGTGAGCGCGGCGACGATCACCACCGCCGCGACGACGAAGGACCACGCCTGGCCGATCAGGAGCAGCCACACCGCGGCCGCCGCGAACAGCACCGCTAGCACGACCCCCGAGACCCGCAGCCGCCGCACCTCGGCGACGGTCTGATTGACGGCCTTGGCGTGGGGCAGGTCCACGGGGAAGTCGAAACGGCGCACGCCGTCAGCTTATGCGACCGGCTGGTCGGCGGTGGAGCCCTGTAGGGGTGGCCGCAGCGGTGGTGAGGGGGGCGTTGCTGCGGAGCCCTCTCGCGCGATGGCGCAGGATCCACCCCTTCGAAACGAGAACCTTCGGATCACTGCGTAGCGGCCCGTACCGCCGCGATCACCCCGGCGACGAGCAGGGCCAGCAGGGCGACCACGAGCAGGACCGGAGCCAGCAGCGCCACCAGGACGACGGCGAGAGCAAGGAGGATCTTGGCCTTGATGCTCAGCCCGGCCAGCAGGCCCTTGAACGCTGCCCACAAGGGATTCCTGCCGGTCAGGGCGGCCCCCACCCCTTTCAGGACGGCCTTTCTGCTCGCACTGCCGTTGGTGACGGAGTCGGTGAGCTGGTCCGTCCACTCGGGGACATCGCGCATCACCGCGGCTCGCCGCTTCCGCACCGCCCCTGCAAGTCGGCGAACGTGGGTCTTCAGCCACTCGAGGGCAGCCGCGACGGACCGGCGCTTGCGGCTCGGAGGGGGGTCGCCGAGCCCGGTGGGTCCGGGGCGTTCCGAGGTCGAGGCCGGCCGGCGGGGCGTGCGCTCCGGCGACGAGGGCCGGGATGCCGACGAGGGCCGGGATGCCGACGAGGGCCGGGATGTCGTGGAGGTGCGGGACTGCTCGCGGGGCCGCTGCCGTGCCTCCCCCGCGGCGGCGGTCCGCGTCCGCGGACGGGCCGGGCGCGTGGCGGCTTCCTGCCCCGGGCGGCGGGGTGTCTCCGGCGTCGATCGGCGGGGGGCCGTTGCCCGTTCGGTGCGCGGCTTCGACGCCGTCCGCCGCGGTGCCGCCGTGGTCGATTCCGTGGTGGCCTTCGTGGCGGCCGACTTCGCGGCGGTCGGTTTCGTGGCGGACGAGCGTCTGCGCGGCGCTCGTTCCCGGCCGGCGGTGGCCGACGCCGTCGGCCTTTTCGCCGTCCCGGACGACGGGGCCGCACGACGCGGCCGCTCGGTCGTCCTGGTCGAGCTGCCCCGGTCCGCGGCCTTGGTAGCCGTTCGGCCGGGGCTGCCGGATGCGGTCCGGCCACCCTTGTCGCCCCGTGCGCCCATGCGGAAGGCGTACCCCTCATGCGGTCCCGGTAAACCCGCCGACCGGGGCGAATGCACTCGAGCAGAATGCGCACAACGGCGCTATCGCACGCAACGGTGACCACCCGCAGTGGCCTGCCCCACACTTCCGTGTAGCAGAGATCACACCGGGTGACGACCCGGATTCTCGAACCTCCTCCGCACCGTCCACCGACGAAAGCGAGCAGATCGTGCTTGTCTTCCTCGGCTTCCTCATGGTTGCCGTCTTCATGTATCTGATCCTGTCCAAGAGGGCCACTCCCGTCGTCGGGCTGATCCTCGTTCCGGTCGCCTTCGGCCTGTTCGCCGGTGCGGGCGCCGATCTCGGCGACATGATCGTCGACGGGGTCACCGACCTCGCCCCGACGGCCGCGCTGCTGTTCTTCGCGATCATCTTCTTCGGGATCATGATCGACGTGGGGCTGTTCGACCCCCTGGTGCGGCTCGTCCTGCGGCTCGTCCGGGACGACCCGGCGCGGCTCGTCGTGGGGACGGCAGTGCTGGCGATGGTCGTCTCCCTCGACGGCGACGGCTCGACCACCTTCATCATCACCACGTCCGCGATGCTGCCGCTGTACCTGAAGCTGCGGGTGAGCCCGGTGGTGCTGACGGTTGTCGCGGGCCTGTCGAACGCGACGATGAACATCATCCCGTGGGGCGGCCCGACGGTCCGCGCCGCCAGCGCGCTCGGCCTGTCCCCGTCGGATGTGTTCGTCCCGATGATCCCGTCGCTGCTCGTCGGCCTGGTCGTCGTGCTCGGGTTCGCGCTGCACCTCGGTGTCATGGAGCGCCGGCGCCTCGGCAAGCTGGTGTGGACCGCTGAGCCGGTCCTGGCCGGCGCCGGCCGCGGCGGCTCCACGGGAGCGGGTCGTTCGGGTTCGCGTGGCGCCGGCAGCGGATCCGGCCCGGACGCGCCCGGCGACGACGAGACCGGCGGTTTCGTCGCAGGTCTCGACCCGACCCGCGCGACCCTGCGACCGAGGCTGCTGCCGTTCAACGCGCTGCTCACCGTCGCCCTGCTCGTCGTCCTCGGGCTCGACATCCTGCCCATCCCCGTCCTGTTCATGATCGCCGCAGGCCTGGCGCTGGCCGTGAACTTCCCGCGCGTGTCGGAGCAGTCCGAGGCGATCGTCCGGCACTCGTCGAGCATCGTGTCGGTCGTGGCCATGGTGTTCGCGGCCGCCGTCCTGACCGGTGTGTTCCAGGGCACCGGCATGGTCGAGGAGATGGCGCAGTGGCTGACCGGCGCGATCCCGGACGCGCTCGGCCCCTACCTGGCGGTGATCACGGGCGTGCTCAGCATCCCGTTCACCTTCTTCATGACCAACGACGCGTTCTACTTCGGCGTGCTGCCGGTCCTGGCCGAGACGGCCGCCCAGTACGGGATCGAACCGGTCGAGATGGCCCGCGCCTCGATCACCGGCCAGCCCGTGCACATGCAGAGCCCGCTGGTGCCCGCGATCCTGCTGCTCGTCACCCTCGCCGGCGTCCAGCTCGCCGACCACCACCGCAAGGTGCTGTGGCGCGCGACGCTCGTGTCGCTCACCATGCTGGCCGTCGGCATCCTCCTGGGCCAGATCCCGCTCGGCTGAGCTCCGCACCGACGTACCGTCGCGAGAAACGGATCAACGTGTCGGACCCCGAACTGCCGGAGGCGTCGTGAGGCTGCGCACCCAGGTGCTGCTGTTGCAGTCCGCCGTGGTGGCGGTGGCGCTCGGACTCGGGTTCGCGGCGTTCGTCACCACCACCGAGGACCGCGTCACCGACGAGTACGGACAACGCGCCCTCGCCGTCGCCCGGACCGTCGCAGCCGATGCCACGGTCCGGGCCGAGGTGGCCCGGCTCGCGGCCGCCGACGACGGAGTCGTCGCACCCGGCAACCCGGAGCTCGCGACCGGCACGGTCCAGCAGGCCGCCGAGGCGGTGCGCGCGGCCACCGGCGCGTTGTTCGTGGTGGTCACCGACGAGCAGGGACTGCGGCTGGCTCACCCCGACGCGCGGCTGCTCGGTCTGCGGGTCAGCACCGACCCGGACGAGGCCCTGGCCGGACGGGAGGTGGTGCGCAGCGAGCGCGGCACCCTCGGCGACTCCGTCCGGGCCAAGGTGCCCGTCGACGCCCCCGGCTCGGAGCGGGTCGTCGGCGAGGTCAGCGTCGGCATCGCCACCGACCGCGTCCGGTCGGAGCTGCGCGAGGACGTCGCGCAGGCGGCGCTCGTCGCGGCCGGCGCCCTGGCGTGCGGCGCCGCGGGATCGGCGCTGCTGGCCCGCCGGTGGAAGCGGCTGACCCTCGGCCTCGAGCCCGAGCAGCTCGCCGAGCTGGTCCGGGAGCAGGAGGTCGTGCTGCACGGCATCGGGGAAGGGGTGATCGGCGCCGACACCGACGGGGTGGTCACCGTCGTCAACGCCGAGGCCCGGCGGCTGCTCGACCTGCGCGGCGGAGTGGGGGACCGGCTCGAGGACGTCGGGCTCACCCCGCGCCTGCTCGACGTCGCGCGCCACCCCCGCGACGAGCCGGTGGCCGCCGCCGCGGGCGACCGGATCGTGCTGGCCGTCGCGCGACGGGTCCTGCGCGACGGCCGCGACCTGGGCACCGTGATGTCGGTGCGCGACCGCACCGACGTCGAGAAGCTCACCCGCGAACTCGACGCCGTGCAGTCGCTGACCACCGCCCTGCGGGCCCAGCGGCACGAGACCGCGAACCGCCTGCACCTGCTCTACGGCCTGCTGCAGCAAGGCCGCAGCGCTCAGGCCACCGAGTACCTCGAGCAGCTCCTCGGATCCGGGCCCACCGGCCGGCCCCTCGACGGGCTCGACGCCGTCGCCGACCCGTACCTGCACGCCTTCCTCACCGCCAAGGCCGCCCACGCGCGGGAGAGCGGGGTGACGCTGGTCCTCGGCGAGAACACCTGGGTGCGCGGCACCGTCCGCTGCCCCGTGGACGTCACGACCGTGCTGGGCAACCTGCTCGACAACGCGATCGAGGCGGCCCGCGAGCACGGGCACGACCCCGCCGAGGTGGAGGTCGAACTCGTCGAGGCCGGCCGCGACCTGCACCTGGCCGTCGCGGACACCGGTGCCGGCATCGCCGCCGGCCGCGCCGGGGAGGTCTTCGGGGAGGGTGTCACCACCCACGCCGACGGTGCCGTCCCGGGCGGTCGCGGAATGGGCCTGGCGCTGGCGCGGCAGGTGGCCCGGCAGCACGGCGGCGACGTGATCCTCGCCGATCCCGGCGGGCGGCGCACCCCGGACAATCCCACCGGGGGCGCGGTGTTCGTCGCCACGCTGATCGACGTACTCGACCAAGGAGACACCGGGTGGGCGGATCCGATCTGACGGTGCTCGTCGTCGACGACGACTTCCGCGTCGCGGAACTGCACGCGAGCGTGGTCGCCGCGGTGGCCGGGTTCCGCGTGGCGGCGGTCGCCGGTACCGTCGCGGCCGCGCGCGCCGCGGTCCGCGAGGCCCCGGTCGACCTCGCGCTCGTGGACGTGTACCTGCCCGACGGCTCCGGCATCGACCTGATCCGTGAACTCGACTGCGACGCATTCGTACTCGGCGCAGCCGCCGAGGGCACGACGGTGCGGGCCGCGCTGGCCGCCGGCGCCTCGGGGTATCTGGTCAAGCCGTTTCCCAACACCGAACTCGCGCGGCGGTTGTCGGCGTACGCGCAGTACCGGCGTCTCGTCGCCGGCGCCGAACTCACCCAGGCCGAGATCGACTCGGCGCTCGCCGCGCTGCGCCCGGCGCCGTCGGGCGCCGGCGACAGGGCGCCCCGATCGGTGACCAAAGAACTTGTCCTGCAAGCTCTTTCGTCCTCGAACACGCCCATGTCGGCGGGGGAGGTGGCGGCCACGATCGGGGTGTCCCGCGCGACCGCCCAGCGTTATCTCGCCGCGCTCGTCACCAAGGGGCAGCTGCGGATGCAGCTCCGGTACGGCAGCACGGGACGACCGGAACAGGAGTACCGCCTCCCGCCCGGCTGAACCGGCCGGCGGTCAGCCGATGGTGGGGCCGAGCAGATCGTCCGCGTCGGTGATCCGGTACGCGTAACCCTGTTCGGCGAGGAACCGCTGCCGGTGCGCGGCGTACTCGGCGTCGAGGGTGTCGCGCGCGACGACCGAGTAGAAGTGCGCCTGCCCGCCGTCGTGCTTGGGGCGCAGCAACCGGCCGAGGCGCTGCGCCTCCTCCTGGCGCGAGCCGAACGTGCCCGACACCTGCACCGCCACCGACGCCTCGGGCAGGTCGATCGAGAAGTTCGCGACCTTCGACACGACGAGCACCTTCAGCTCACCGGCGCGGAAGCGGTCGAACAGCTCCTCGCGCTCCTTGTTCCGGGTCGAGCCCTTGATCACCGGGGCGTCCAGCGCCTCGCCGAGCTCGTCGAGCTGATCGAGGTACGCCCCGATGATCAGGGTGGGGGAGTCGCGGTGCCGGTCCAGGATCGACTTCACCACCGCGATCTTCGTGTGCGCGGTCGAGCACAGCTTGTACCGCTCCTCGGGCTCGGCCACCGCGTACGTCATCCGTTCCGCGTCGGTCAGGGTCACCCGCACCTCGACGCACTCCGCGGGCGCGATCCAGCCCTGCGCCTCGATGTCCTTCCACGGTGCGTCGTAGCGCTTGGGGCCGATGAGCGAGAATACGTCGCCCTCGCGGCCGTCCTCGCGCACGAGGGTCGCGGTGAGGCCGAGCCGGCGCCGGGACTGCAGGTCGGCTGTCATCCGGAACACCGGGGCGGGCAGCAGATGCACCTCGTCGTAGATCATCAGCCCCCAGTCGCGGGAGTCGAACAGCTCGAGGTTGCGGTACTCGCCCTTCGACTTGCGGGTGATGACCTGGTAGGTGGCGATGGTGACCGGGCGGATCTCCTTCTTCTCCCCGGAGTACTCGCCGATCTCGTCCTCGGTGAGCGACGTGCGGGCGATCAGCTCGCGCTTCCACTGCCGGCCCGCGACGGTGTTGGTCACCA
This sequence comes from Rhodococcus sp. YH1, assembly GCF_009939605.1. NCBI lineage: Bacteria > Bacillati > Actinomycetota > Actinomycetes > Mycobacteriales > Nocardiaceae > Rhodococcus > Rhodococcus sp. YH1. The sequence goes on from NZ_WVTE01000237.1 coordinate 30,573, forward strand.
GGATCAGGGTGGTGGCGCCCGCCTTGGCCATCGCGGCCGCACCCACCATCGTCTTCCCCGCCCCGCACGGCAGCACCACCACGCCGGAGCCGCCGGCCCAGAACGAGTCGGCGGCCATCTCCTGGTAGTCCCGCAGGTGCCAGGGGTTGGTCTCGAAGTCGAGGTTGATCGCGTGTGCCTCACCGTCGACGTAGCCGGCGAGGTCCTCGGCCGGCCAGCCGACCTTGAGCAACATCTGCTTGAGCCGGCCGCGCTCGCTCGGATGCACGATCACAGTGTCGTCGTCGAGCCGGGCGCCGAGCATCGGCGCGATCTTCTTGTTGCGCATCACCTCCTCGAGCACCGCCCGGTCGAGGCTGACCAGGGTCAGGCCGTGCGCGGGGTTCTTCACCAGCTGCAGCCGGCCGTAGCGGGCCATGGTGTCGACGATGTCGACGAGCAGCGGCTGCGGGACCGCGAACCGGGAGTGGGTGACCAGGGCGTCGACGACCTGCTCGGCGTCGTGTCCCGCGGCGCGGGCGTTCCACAACGCCAGCGGGGTGACCCGGTAGGTGTGCACGTGCTCGGGGGCGCGTTCGAGCTCGGCGAACGGCGCGATGGCCTGCCGGGCCTCGTTCGCGAGGGCGTGGTCGACCTCGAGGAGCAGGGTCTTGTCGGACTGGACGATCAACGGTCCGTCGGCCACGGACGCCTCCTAGCACGGGAACAGGCAGAACCTCCCCATTCTCCAGGTGCGGCGGCAGGCCCGCCACCGGCCGCCGTCACTCCACGAGCGCGACCGTGGTGATGCGGTGCAGCACGAAGCTGCGGACCGTGCCCGCGGCGGGGTCGAACGCCTCGAGCTGCCCCCCGCCGACGGCGACGGGATCGACGATGCGGTGGGTGGCGACGCCCTGCGCGTCGACGTAGCCGATCCGGACGCTGCGCTTGCCGTGCGCGGCGAGCTGCAGCAGCGCCATCGTCGCGGCACCGCCCGTGCGGGTGCCGTCGCCGCGGACGGTGGTGCCGCGCGGGGCGGCCGCGGCCCGGTCCCCGGCGCGCAGCGTGCGGATCAGGGTGTCGAGTTGCTCCCCGGTGGGCGGCGTCGGTCCGATGTAGCGGGGCCGTGCCCGCGGCACCGACACCCGGGCGCCTCGTGGCCGCAGGTCCAGCACCGCGCCGGTGGCGTCCTCGCCCGCGGGCGCGAAGCCCGCACCGCGCAGCTCGGCGAGCACCTCCGCCAGCGGCGCCTGCGACACCGCGACCGTCGGCGCGACGGCCCGCAGGGCGAGGTGGCCGGCGACGGGGTGACCGAGCACCTCGGCCAGCAGCGCCGGGTCGTCGGAGCGGACGAACGAGGCGGCGATCCCGGCGCGGAGCCGGCCGTGGCGGCGGGCGACGTCGTCGATCAGGTAGGTCAACGCCTGGGGGACGGGAGTGCGCGAATGCGTGGCGAACAGGGCGTGCAGCTCGGCGGCGCCGGTGCCCGCGTCCAGAGCGCGGCGCACGCCGGTCTCGCTCACCCGGTACACCGTGGCCGCGCCCGCCGACTCGACGTCGGCGACGAGGGCGATGCGGTCCGCGAGTTCGGGCACCAGGGGGCCGGGCGCCACCACCGTCAGGTCGGCCTGGACCAGCACGTAGTCGACCGGTTCCGGCAGGACCGCGGCCATCTCCGCCTCGGGGTCGCCGCCGTGCAGCAGCGCCTTGCCGGGCGAGGCGAGAGCCCCGTGCGCGACGACGGCCAGCGCCGTCGCCTCCCGCAGCGTCTCGGCCACCGTGTCGGCGCCGAGCCGGGCCGCCCACCGCGGCCGCCGCCAGGCCAGCACGGCTCGCGCCGCATCCGCGCCGGGCGCCGACCCGGGCACCTCGGCGAGCAGCTCGAGCAGCAGGCGCCGCTCGCGCGGTGCGGCGGTGGACTGGCATTCGTCGGACAGTGCGGCGATCGGCTTGTCCGTCGCGTCGCGGCGCCCGACGAGCCACGGACGTCGCGGCGCGTCGAGCCACGCGCCCGCGAGCACGGCCCAGCGCTGCGCGGGCGGCGCGTTCGACCAGCCGTCGGCGGCGGTGGTCGGCGCCCAGTAGTCGTCGATGTCCGTCGGGGGCGGCGGCTGGGGCACACCCCGCGAGATCAGGCCGGCCGCGGCGAGTACCTCGACGAGCAGCGCGGCGAGTTGCTCGTCGACGTCGACGGTCTTGGCGAGGCGGCGCAGTTCGCGCACTCCGAGTCCCCCGGACTTGAGCGCGGGGGCGGGCAGCGCGGCGAGCGCGTCGATCAGGTTCTCGCAGTGCCGCAGCAGTTCGAGGGCGGCGCCCGCAGCGGTGGCGTTGACCTCGGCGACGACGTGCGTCGCGGGCAGCGGCCGGGGCGGGGTGAGGGCGGCGGGGTCGAAGGGGGCCTCGCCGCGCAGCGCCTGACCGACCCGGTGCGGCAGCTCGACGGTCTCGTCGTCGAGCCGGATCAGCAGCCCGGCGGTGAGCAGGCGCTGCACGGGCCGGTCGGCGGGTGTGCCCGCCGCGGCGTCGCGGGTACGCCCGACGGGCGAGGTGCGCGCGAGGGTGTCGAGCAGGCTGCGCTGCGCCGGATCGAGGTCGGCGAGCAGGGCGCCGACCTCGGCCGGGGCCGGCAGCTGCTCGGGGTCGGGACTGCGGCCGATTCGCCACGGCACCGCCTCGGCCGCGGCCTTGACCAGCCGCAGCCCGTCGGCGGGACCCCACACGAGCGACAGGCGGCGCAGGCGGTCGAGGGACCGGTCGACGTTCTTGGCGGTGACGCGGCCGGACACGGAGTCGAGCAGCGCCCGGCGGGTCACCGGCTCCCGGTCGGCGCCCAGCCGGGTCAGCGCGTCGACCACACCGAAGTCGAGGACGGTGAGTTCGTCGGCGGCGCGGAACACCGAGGCACGTTGCTGCGCGCGGCCGGCCAGGACGGCCATCGTCGCGGGTGGCGGGACCACCAGGTCGGGGCGCGCGCGCAGCAGCTCGGCGAGGTCGGCGTCGCGGCGGTCGCTCAGCCAGCGCGCGAGCGACTCCGGCCCGGTCTCCGGCGCGGCGGGGTCGGTGGCGGTCATCGAGACCAGATTAGAGACCTGAAGTAGCTGTCCGTGAACCTGCCTGCCAAAATGAGCGCATGGCTGACAATTCGAAGAAGCAGTATGTCGATCCGGGGTGGCCCAAGGTGGCGGACGGGGACCACGCCGTCACCGAGTTGTCCTCGACTCGTTCCGGCCCGTTGTCCCCGTACGGCGAGGAGATGGAGTTCCCGTTGCCGGTCGACTCCCTGCCGTACACCCACCCCCGCACCGTCATCAACCGCTGATCGAAGCACGAAAGAGCCCCGCACCGGAACGGTGCGGGGCTCTTTCGTGCGTCTGTGCCGGGTGTCAGTTCGGCAGGGCGGCGTTGACCGCGTCGACGAGGTTCTGGTCGACGGCGATGCCGGCCTGGCGCAGGGCGTCGAGGCCCTGTTCGAAGCCGGCCCGCAGGCCCTGGGCCTCCGCGGGCAGAGCGGGAAGCTCTGCCACCTCGGGGGCGGCCTCGACGACCGGGGTGTTCTGGACGGTGCCGGCGCTCGTGGACGGGGCGCTGCGCTGCGTCGGAGCGCTGCTCAGGCCGAGGCTCGAGGAGCAGGACGGCCACGCGCCCCAGCCCTGGCCGGCGAGCACGCGCTCGGCGACGGTGATCTGCTGCTCGCGGGTGGCCTGGTTGGCGGTCGCCGCGTACTCGCCGCCGCCGTAGGCGTTCCACGTGCTGGGGGAGAACTGCAGGCCACCCTGGTAGCCGTTGCCGGTGTTGATGCCCCAGTTGCCGCCGGACTCGCACTGCGCGAGGCGGTCCCAGTCGGAGTCGGGAGCGGCGTTGGCGGTGCCGCTGAAGGCGACGCCCGTGACGCCGAGAACCGCGCTGGTCAGCGCGAACTTGGCGACGGTGCGGCCGGTGTTGGTGGGTTTGCGATGGCGTCCGCTCATGTCGGTTCCGGTTCCTCTCCGTACGCGCCTACGAGGTCAGCTGTCGGGTTCGGGCTGAAGAGGTAGCCCGGCCTCCTCGCCGGTGGGCGATTCGGCTTCACCCCAAGGACCGTCGCCGTGGGCGGCGATCCGGGTGCCTCCTGGGAATCGGTGTTCCCTGGGAGACCGTTGGGTCCCCCGCTTCCTGCTCCCGTGGATCGTTCGTCGGGACACCCGGAATCCGCGGAGCAGGATTTGGCGCGACGGACCCGGGGTGGCCGAACCAACCGGCCGGAGACGACGGTAACGGCTCAAGGCGGGGATTGTCACCAATTGATAACGCCGAGCGCGGCGAGGGCGGCGCGTGAGTGGCGCGTGTGGCGGGATGAAGTCGCAGGTAGGGACCAAAGTCCATCGCCGGTGCCGGTTCGCGACCTCGCCGTTATGCCCGTGTTATGTGAGGAACGTCACATGTAACTCGGGCGGTTGTCCACCGGGACGATGTCCTTCCCGAGCGGCAGCAGCGAGATCGGCACCATCTTCAGGTTCGCGAGCGCCAGGGGGATGCCGATGATCGTGATCGCCATCGCGATCGCCGTCACGACGTGACCGAGGGCCAGCCAGATGCCGGCGACGACGACCCAGATCACGTTGCCGATCAGCGACCCGGCCCCCGCCGTGGGCTTGTCCACCACCGTCTTGCCGAACGGCCACAGCGCGTACATGCCGATGCGGAACGAGGCGATGCCGAACGGGATGGTGATGATCAGCACGAAGCAGATCAGGCCTGCCAGGAAGTACCCCAGCGCCAGCCACAGGCCGCCGAAGACCAGCCAGATGATGTTGAGCAGAATCCTCACGTGCGATCCCTTCCGCGGGAGCGCCGGCCGGAGCGCAGCGCGAAGGTCAATGCCAGCACGAAGCCGAGCGGCCAGGCGAGAGTCAGCAGATACAGCACCAGGCCCGGCCGGCCGTCGGTGACGGCGGGGGTCAGGAAGATCGCCACCACGGCGACGATCCCGACCAGGAAACATGCCAGCGCGGCCTTGAGCAGGCCGTTGCCCGGTGCGGAAGAACTGGAGGTGCCCACGGGTTCCACCGTAGTGCTTCCCCACCCGCCCGCGCCGCCGCCGGACTTTCGAAGGTGGACTCCGCCGCGGGTACACTGACGCATGTCTGCGCGTCCCGCACTCGAAGCGGGGCGCGTTGTTTTGCATATCCACTCGTGCCCCACGGGGCACGGCTGTCGAGGAGCGGGTGAACGCAGTGCCTACCGGCAAGGTGAAGTGGTACGACATGGAGAAGGGCTTCGGCTTCCTGTCCCAGGAGGAGGGCGAGGACGTCTATGTGCGTGCCTCCGCGCTCCCGGCCGGGGTCGAGGGCCTCAAGCCGGGTCAGCGGGTGGAGTTCGGCATGGCCGCGGGCCGTCGCGGACCGCAGGCGCTCAGCCTGAAACTGCTCGATCCACTGCCGTCGGTGCGCCAGGGCGGGCGGCGTGAGGCGGCCCCCCAGAAGCGGCACACGCCCGACGAGCTGCACGGCATGGTCGAGGACATGATCAAGCTGCTCGAGGCCACCGTGCAGCCGGAGCTGCGCAAGGGCCGCCATCCCGAGCGCAAGACCGCCCAGCGGATCTCCGAGGTGATGCGGGCCGTCGCCCGCGAGCTCGACTCCTGACGCCCGGCGTCGGGCCGACCCGACGCGAGAGGGGCCTTCCGGGACAGCATCCGGAGGGCCCCTCTCGCATGCCGGACGGGGGTCAGAACGTCTGGATCGCCCACACCGGCGCCTGCTCCCCGGTGGCGGGAAGCTGCAGCACCACATTCAGCAACTGCGCGCCGGGGTCGGACGGCACCGTCACGGCCCGGGCCTGACCGGGCGTGTAGTCGCGGAACCCCTCGAAGATCTCGCCGGTGCGGGGATCACCGTAGGTGACGTTCAGCCGCCAGTCCGAGTCCGTGATCTCCGACGGCAACGACAGCTGCAGCGGCCGGCCCGCCGGCACCTTGAGCATCACGGCCTCGAGGCCGGCGCACGTGCCGTCGGCGCTGCACAGGCCGGGCTCGACCGTGACCGTACGGCCCTGCGCGTACGCCGTCACCGTGGGCACGCTCGGCGGTGCGGAACGGACGAGGGAGACCACGACCGCGGTGAGCCCGCCGATCGCGACCAGCGCCACGATCACCAGGATCGCGATCGTCTTCTTCGTCCGGGGCTGCAGTCTCATCACGTTCCGTTTCTCGTCGTACGTCCGCCTGGCCGCGGGATGCGACCGGTGGTCTCCTGGGTGGCGTGTTCCGGGCGTTTGCCACCGAAGCCCGGAACGACGGTGCCTCCACGGTAGGTGAGGATCGTCTGCGTCAGACCGAGGGCCAGCACGACGGTGACCACGGTGAACCCGAGCCAGTACTCGGTCGGCAGCAGGACCCCCAGGGCCCCGCCGAACACCCAGCTCAGCTGCAGCACCGTCTCCGAGCGACCGAACCCGGACGCGATGGACTCCTCCGGCAGGTCCTGCTGCAGTGACGCGTCCAGCGACACCTTCGCCAGCGCGCTCGCGCAGGATCCCACCAGCGCCACGAGGGCCGCCGTGATCAGGTTGCCGGTCGCGGCGGCCAGCGCCGCCATCACCGTCACGGCCGCGGTGCACCGCACCACGATCAGCGCGGGACGGCCCAGCGTGAGCCGCGCGCCGGTCGCGTTGCCGGTGAAGTTGCCGATGGCGGCGGCCGCGCCGACCAGACCCAGCATCCCCGCCTGGACCAGGGGCTCGTGCTCGGTCTTCGACTTGGCGACGAACGCGATGAACAAGGTCAGGAAGCCGGTCAGCACCCGGATCGTGCCGTTGCCCCACAAACCGGTGAGCACGGCCCGCCCCAGCGGCTGCCGGCGGCTCTTCGCGCCGCCGGCGGCGCGCGCGGGCGTCGCGATCACTTCGGTGCGGGTCCCGGTGACCTCGGTGCGGGCCTCGGCGCCGTGATACGACAGCGTGGCCGGCACCTCGCCCTCGGTGACCTCGACCCACGACGGGATCCGCATGCTCAGGTACGCGCCGAACGCCGTGATGACGGCGCACAGCCACAATGCGCCGGACGATCCGAACAGCCAGGCCGCGGCGGCGGCGACGGCCCCGGCGCCCATCGTGCCGCCCACCAGGCCGAACACCGTGAGCCGGGAGTTCACCCGGACCAGATCGATCTCGGGCGGCAGCACCCGCGGCGTCACCGCCGATTTGAGCACCGCGAACGATTTGGACAGCACCATCATCGCCAGCGCGGCGGGATACAGCCCCCAGCTGTCGAAGTTGAACACCAGCACCACGGCGAGCACGGTGCGCGCGGCGAACGACGTGGCCAGCGCCAGCCGGCGACCGTGCTGCAACCGGTCGAGCAACGGACCGATCAGCGGGGCGATCACCGCGAACGGGGCGATCGTGATGAGCAGATACAGGGCGACCTTGGTCTTGTCCTCGCCCGTGGCCGCCGAGAAGAACAGGGTGTTGGCCAGGGCCACGGCGACCGCCGCGTCGCTCGCGAAGTTCGCCATCGTCGCGTAGGTCAGGGCCGTGAGGCCCGAGCGGTCCGCACCGTCCGCGGTGGCGGCCCGGCGGAATGTCGCGATGCCCTTGCTCGTGAGCTCACGGCTGCGCAGCGCCGCGACGCGGGTGACCGTCAGTTTCCGCGGCATCCGTGGGGCCCGCGGGGCGCCGGCGCGCTCCTCGCGGGAGAAGTCGTCGCCCCGGTACCTGCGGGCGTCCTCGACCGGATGCAGCGGCGGCAGGGGGGTACGTCGCGCAGACGTGCGCCGCGGCGGCGGATAGTTGCCGTTGCCGGGGTGCGGGGCCCGGGCCGACCGGCGGGGACGACCGCCGACGTCGGCGCCACGGCCCGCGTCGTCGTGTGCGCGTTCCTCGTCCGAATCGGTCACGGCACAATTCTGTCGCACCGGGCGGATCGGTGTTCGGTGGCGTGCCCCACCTGCGGCGCGATCACGGCACGAACCGCACCTCGAACACCGACGGCCAGTACTTGCCGGTGACGAGGAAGCGATCGGTACCGGGCAGGTGCGCGATTCCGTTGAGCACGTCGATGCGCTCGCGCTGCCCGTCGGTGAGCCGCTCGCGCAGCGCCCCGGCGTCCACCACGGCGGTCACCCGGCCCTCGTCCGGGTCGATGCGCAGGATCTCGTCGGTCTTCCACACGTTGGCGTACACGGCACCGTCGTCGGTGCATTCGAGTTCGTTGAGGCGGGTGACGGCGCGGCCCTCGCGCAGGACCGTCACCCGGCCCGTCTCCGCGAAGGTCCCGGGGTGCCGGAACGTCAGCTCCGCGGTGCCGTCGCTCATCACCAGCCGGTCGTCCTGGGCGCACAACCCCCAGCCCTCCCCGTCGTAGCCGGCGCGGCCGCGTTCGGCCAGGGTGTCCCGGTCGCGGGCGACCGCGACCCCGTCACGCCACGTCAGCTGCCACACCGTGGTGCCGGCGACGGTGATGCCCTCGCCGAACATGCCGTCCGGCACCGGCACCCGGACCCGTTCGGCGCCGGTGGCCAGCGACCGCGCCGCGATCCACGACCGGCCGGACAGGCCGGTGCCTTCGAGCAACTCGTCGCCGGACACCTCGAGGCCCTGCGTGAACGCGGCGGGATCGTGCGGATGCACGGCCACGAGCTCGGCCCGCAGGCGCTCGGGCGGCGGACCCGGATCCGCCGGGGCGGAGTCGCACGCGGCCGCCGCGACGCAGGCGGCGACCGCGGCCGCGACGGAGAGCGGACGGCGGCGCATGCCCACATGATGGCAGCCGAGGGTCGCGGTGGCGGTTCCGTGCGGCAGAATGGGGTCCGTGAGTGGTGTGCCTTCCTCAGTTGCGTCCGGCTCCGCGTCCGCCTCTACCGAACAGCTCGTGCAGCCTCTGCTGGCCGACGCCGTCGACGTCGCGCGGGCCGCGCTGCTGGACGCGGGCGAGACCGGCGTCGGCGCGTACCTCGGCGTCGCGGCCGAGGACGACTGCGCTGCCACCCACCGGTTCGCCGCGGAACTGCCCGGGTACCGGGGCTGGCAGTGGGCCGTCGTCGTCGCCGCCGCACCCGGCTCGGACCGGGTGACGGTGAGCGAGCTGGCGCTGCTGCCCGGACCGGACGCGCTCGTCGCGCCGCGGTGGGTGCCGTGGAACGAGCGGATCCGGCCCGGCGACCTCGGTCCCGGCGACCTGCTCGCGCCCCCGGCGGGGGATCCGCGCCTCGTGCCCGGCTACGTCGCCACCGGCGACCCCGAGATCGACGAGACGGCCCTCGAGATCGGCCTCGGCCGCACGCAGGTCATGAGCCTCGAGGGCCGCCTCGAGGCAGCCCAGCGCTGGTACGACGGCGACTACGGCCCCGACTCGGAGATGGCCAAGGCCGCGCCCTCGACGTGTCGGCTGTGCGGGTTCTACCTTCCCCTCGCGGGTTCCCTGCGGGCAGCGTTCGGGGTGTGCGGCAACGAGTTCGCCGCCGACGGCCACGTGGTGCACTCGGCGTACGGGTGCGGCGCCCACTCGGACACCACCCTGCCGACCGGCGCGGGCTCCCCGGTCCACGAGGCGTACGACGACTCCGCTGTGGAGGTCGTCGCCCTGCCGCCGGCCGAGGCGGGTGCGGAGGCGCACGCCCCGGCGGACGCGGAAGGCACGGTCCCGGAGGCCTCGGAGGAGACCGGGTCCGGGAGCGCCGGGGACACGGAGAGCGCCGAGAACACCGAGAGCACCGAGAACACCGAGAGCACCGAGAACACCGAGAGCACCGAGGACACGACTGCCGAGCCGGCCGCGGTCGCGCCGCCGGAACAGACCGACTGAGGATGCCGCGCCCCGACCCCGCCGACCCCTTCGGGACCGCGGCGCTGCGCGAGGGCACCCTGCTGGCCTGGGCGTCGTCCCCGACGCGGCTGCGGGAGGATGCCGCCACCGAGGCCGATCTCGTCCGGGCCGGCTACCGGGACCGGGTGCTCACCGAACTCGCGCAGAACGCCGCCGACGCGGCCGCGCGCGCGGGCGTGCCGGGCGCGCTGTGCCTGTGGCGCGACGGCGACGACCTGCACGTCGCGAACACCGGCGCGCCGCTCGACGAAGCCGGCGTGCAGGCGCTGACGGCGCTGCGGGCGTCGAGCAAGACCGGCGGGGTCGGCCGGTTCGGGGTCGGCTTCACCGCCGCGGCCGCGGTGAGCGAGGACATCGAGATCCGTTCGCGGTCCGGCTCGATCCGCTTCTCCGCCGCGCACACCCGGGACGCGCTGGCCCACCGCGGCGTGCCCGCCCCGGAGTCCGG